>DASXVS010000024.1 GCA_036504095.1 Armatimonadota bacterium
TGACCGGTCGACCGGTCATGGCGGCACGAACTATGGAGGCTAGCTCAGGCCTTGGCAGCAGGCACCGGCACCCAGTTGTCCGGGGTGTTCAACGCGGTCTGGCCGGCCTCGATGAGAGCGGCGATCTCCAGCGTCTCGCGCGGATCGATCGGGGACACGCCGGTCTTGAAGAACTCCAGCATATCGTCGATGAAGCGCGGGAAGAAGTCGCCCATGGTCGGGATGGTGATCGCCCGCTCTTCGCCGTATGCGGCGTAAACGCGGAAATCCAGGCCCGGGGCAAGTGTCACGGATGCACGGCGATCGTCGGCATAGCGGATGAGCATCTGCTTCGCGGCGCCGTCGCCATTCTGGAGCACGTGTGTGGCGCCTGTACCCAGCGTCATGACCAGCATTTCGATCTGGTGGATCGCGTAGATATGGAACACCCCGGGGCCTTCGGTGGCCACATATTTGGCCTTCTGGCCGGCCAGCGTGCTTTTCAGCGCCGTTTGCAGTGGCTCGCTGAAGCGCAACGCGGACGACGACATCATGGTCGTGCCATGCGCGGCGGCCTTGTCGAACAGGCGTTGGGCGGCGGCCAGTGACGGCGCGATCGGCTTGTCGATGTAGACAGGTTTACCGCTTCGCAGCGGGAGGTCCGCCAGGTCCTCGTGGCGTTCGGCGTTATCCGGTGAGAGGACAACCAACGCATCACATTCCCGGACAACCTGCTCGATGCTGGCGGCTTTGGCCACGCCTTCGCGCTTGCACCACTCGTCGATGCTGATGCGGCCATCCGGCGTCATTTCCTCCCAGGCGAGGGCCACTTCAAACTCACTGCCCAGACGGCTGTCCCGAATCCACTTCGGGTAGTTGTTCGCGTGCCACTCATCGATGTAGTAATCGATAAATCCGATCTTCTTCACTCTGAAATCCTTTCGCAGTGCTGGCGGCGCTGTACTGGTGTACCGTCTGGATGGTAGGAAGGCGAGGGCACGTTCCTCAAACGCGAGTCTCTGGTCTTTACCCGCCCCAGTTGTAGTCCACCTCACGCCCAAGGAGCTTCCATCGGGCCGGGCGGGGGTTGTCGAACCAGTCCAACGGTTCACCGAGTGGTTGCGGCCTTGCGGCGATCGCGAGGGCGGCCGCGACCTCCTTCTCCTGCTCCGGCTTCAGGGAGTCCCTCTTGAACGAGATGAACAGCGGCGTGCCGGATTTCGCGACCAGGTCCAGCCACTGGCGGTTGAGTTCCCAAGGGATGGCGTCCGCCTGGGCGAGGCCCACGCAATCGGCATCGGCGGCGTAGAACGTACCTTGCTGCGCCGCGCGGAAAGCCAGGCTGTTGACACCCATCTTGAGCGTGCGAGCCCACTCCCTGCCGCTGGTGTCGTCTCCGATCCGCTGCGCCTCGAAAATGCCCGCCGCGAGGTGGCTGACGGTGTTGCAGCCGATGACCACGGCATCTCCGGCGCCCTCGCGAATGCTGCGGTAATGGTCCAGCAGGATTTCGGCCGTCGTGCGGGACCTGTCGGCGAAGGCCCACTTGGCGTCCGGAGCGGCGCCCGCGCTTCGACCCCAGGCATCGGAGATGTCGAACGTCGAGTAGTCGTGCTTGATGAGGTCGTACCCCCACCCGCGCAGCCTCGCCACCGTCTCCTTTACGTACGCGCGAACCTCGGGCTTGGAGATGTCCAGAACGTTCGCCTTCCCGGCGATCCGCCACGATTCGGGCTGGCCCTCCTGCGCCGGCAGAAGGCGGGTCCATATCCCGGGACGCGCGCCCGCCGCGCGGATGTCGGCGGCCAACTGCGTCATGGATGGAAACTTCCCGTTGCTGCGATCCCACGGGCCGCCGCTGCCGGAACCGCCACCTGGCTGCCAGCCGTCGTCGACGACCATGAAGGGCCGGTTCCCGCCAGCCGGCGCCAGACGGGCGACAAACGCGGCATAGAACCGTACACTCTCCGCGCTGTTCCGGCCGTAATCGCAATACCAATCATTGAACCCGTAGAGCGGCTGCTTCGGCATGCGAGGTTTGGCGCACATCTGCCGGCAGAACGCGCGCGCCGCGGCGAACGGCGTCTCGCCGTTTAGCCCGGGACGCGTCACCACGGTACAGACCGGGAGGCGGCGGTCACCCAACAGCACACCCTTTCCGCCGCACCGGACGTCGGCAGTGAGCGTAATGCTCCCGGGATCGATCTGCCAGCCGCACATCGCCGCCGGCTGCGTCTTCACGCCGTATCCGTTCGTGGTTTTCCCGTCGCTCGCCAGGAAATACCACGGCATCACGCGGTTGGCGTCAAGTGGAAGCCACTGGAGGTTACCGTAAGCGCGCTCCCAGGCGTCACCCAGATACTTCCAACCCTCCGGGGCGCGCGTGATCCAGCGCAATCGGACGGTCCTGACGGCGATCCCCGGCGCCGACATATCAACGGCCAGGCCGCCTGCACCGGCGATTGCGCGCACGATCACGCCGCCGCCACGCCAGGCGCCACGCTCAGGCTGGAGACCGAGGGTTCCGGTGTCGGTGTCAACCGTCGCCGAATCGGGCTGCCGGATGAGGTCCGCAAAATGGTCATCCGCGGCACGAACGGACGCGGCGATAAGCATCAGGAGTGAAGCGCCGGCAAGAGGCAATGTCGTCATGGTACAGGATTCCCTTCATAGGAGGCTGCTGTATTATGTTGCTCGGGACATCGACTCGGCGACGCACCATGAACGGGCGGGCGCGATGCTATCCTGATGGCATCATGAGGCCATTCGACACATATCAGATCAGCAGCGGAGACAGCATCCGGATTGCACCGGATTGGGGGTGCAACCTCTTCTCGTGGATCGTTGGCGGTCGCGACTTGATGTACGTCCCACAGGGATACCCCGAGGCGGCGGTCAAAATCACCGGCGGCGGCAACCCCATCCTGTTCCCGTCCGTCGGCCGGACCTGGGACCACTCGATGGGTGGACCGGTGGCCGGCCCGTGGAGGCTGGCGGGATCGGACAAGCCGTACACAATGCCGTCGCACGGGATCGTGTTCCTGTCCCGATTCGAGAAAGTGGAGGAAGCCGTCGATGCCGACGAGGCCTCCGTCCTCTATCGGTTGAGCGTTCCGGAAAAGGTTCACGACGAGAACTACCCGTTTCGCGTGGGCCTGACCCAGCGCTTCACGCTGAAGCCGGGCGCAGTGGAACTGGAAGCGACCATCACCAACGAAGACTCTATTCCCGCGCCGGTCGCGTTCGGCTACCATCCGTATTTCCGGATATCCAACCCCCGGCGCGAGGGCGTGACGGTGCGCCTGCCTGTTGCAAGGCGCCTCGGCCTTACCAAAGACACGGTGCTGTTCACGGGTGAGACCGAGCCCACCGACGGGGTCCTCCACCTGGAGCCCGACCTCTACTACGACCAGGCGTTCGGCGAACCGACCGGGCGACGAATGTCCCTCGTCGACGAGCGCGCCCAGCACGCCATCCACGTGGATTTCGACGACACGTGCGAGCTCTTCTTCGCGTACGCGCCGGATGGCGCCGAGTTCTTCTGCATCGAACCCTGGACGCGCGGACTGGGCGCCTTCGAGCACCTGAAAGAACCAGGCTGGGAGGATGGCCGGCTGATCCCGGTGCTACAGCCAAACGAAGTCCGGCAGTTCCGGTCTACGTTCAGCGTGGAAACCATCTGATGGTTTTTCGCGCGCCCACCATCGCATTCATCAGCGCGTTCATGAATCTCTACCCGGCCAGCGCGACAGCCAAGGCGCCTGCTCGAGCCTACCCTACACCACCGGCGTTGCACGTGAAAGGGAATCTGTTGCAGACGGCGCAGGGAAAGACCATACGCCTTACCGGTGTAAACATCCCTAGCCTCGAATGGTCAAACGAGGGTGATGGCAAAATACTTGAGTCAGTGCGCGTGGCGACTGAGGAGTGGCATTCGAACGCTATCAGGCTGCCTGTGTGCCAGGACCGATGGTTTGGCAAGGCCGCCGGGCAAACGGATGGCGGAAAAGCGTATCGGGCGGTTGTGGACAGCCTGATCCAGGCGGTCTCAAGGCGCAAAGCCTACCTCCTGCTGGACCTCCACTGGTCGGACGCCGGGGTTTGGGGCAGCCATTTGGGTCAGCACAAAATGCCTGACGCGAACAGCACAGCCTTCTGGAAAGACGCTGCGGCGCGTTATGCCAACCATCCGGCCGTTCTCTTCGATCTCTACAACGAACCGCGCGATGTTGACTGGAAGGTGTGGCGCGACGGAGGCCACGTGGACGAAGAGGACAAGGGAACGAAATCGGCGTACAATACTCCCGGCCTCCAGGGCCTTCTGGATGTCGTTCGCGCAACGGGCGCGCGGAACGTCATTGTGGCAGGCGGGCTGGACTGGGCGTACGACCTCACCGGCGTGGTGAACGGCTACGCCCTAACAGACCGACGCGGCAACGGGGTGGTCTACGCGACGCATATCTATCCATGGAAGACGCAGTGGGACCAGAAGGTCGGCGTTGCCCTTGCCGGGCATCCGGTAATCGTCTCGGAAGTGGGCTGCGAGCCTGACCCGGAACAGGAAGATCCCGCCACATGGGCGCCCAAAGTGCTGGCGTATATACAGAGCCACCGTCTCAATTGGACGGCGTGGTGCTTCCATCCCGATGCTTCCCCGCGTCTGCTGGCGGACTGGGATTACCATCCGACGCCTTATTGGGGCGCTCCCGTGAAAGAGGCGCTCGCCACTGGCCGGTGAAGCCGTCGCTGTCCGCCGTGCTAACCTGATGGCATGCAAAAAGCGATCATCTTCGACATGGACGGTGTGCTGGTGGACTCCGAGCCTTTTATCCGGGAGGCCGCGACCCGCATGCTGGCGGAGCACGGGTTGACGGTTCAGCCGGAGGACTTCAAGCCATTTGTAGGCGCGGGCGAGGACCGGTTCGTGGGAGGCCCCGCTGAAAAGTACGGGCTAACGTTGGACATCCCGGCGGCGAAGGCTCGAACGTACGCCATCTACGACGAGATCACCCGTGGCCGCCTGACGCCGCTGAACGGCGCACGGGAGTTCATCGCGGCGGCCCGCGAAATCGGCTTGCGCCTCGCCGTCGCCAGCAGCGCGGACCGCATCAAGATCGGCATCAACCTTCGCGAGATCGACATTCCGCCCGTTTCGTTTGACGCTATCGTCAGCGGCGAGGACGTGGTGCACAAGAAGCCGTCGCCGGACATATTCCTCGCGGCCGCGGCGCGCCTGGGCATCCTCCCGGCCGATTGCGTCGTTGTGGAAGACGCGGTAAACGGAGTGGCGGCGGCGAGGGCGGCCGGCATGCGATGCCTCGCGCTCACCACCAGTTTCACGCCGGAACAACTCACCGGCGCAGACTGGATCGCGCCGGACCTGAGCGGCGTGTCCCCAGGGGCGCTGTTGATCGCCGCCTGAACGTTGGGCATCTGATGCTATGATTGCAGTAGCCTCCATCATCCGGAGGCGCCGCCGCCATTGTGGGAAGCCGGGCACAGCAAGGGCTCTCATGCATTTCTATATTGTCCCGACCGGCAGCCACCGTCGCGGCGTGAATCCGTAGTATCCCGCTTGTTCTCAGAAATGAGAGGTACGAGGAGACGATGCCGATGAGCAAGATCATTCAGACCATCCCCGCGGTCGGCTGGAGCGCTGCGTTCCGGGACGAAGAAACCAAGACAAAGGGTGATACGCGCGCACTCGTCGGGTGGGCGCTAAATGATGACGGAACGGTTGTCGGTCTGGTTGTGGAAAATGGGGACCGGGTCAGCCCGGTTGGTGACACGGTTGAGAACTTCATGAGTTACCACTTCTCCGGTTCCACGTCCGCAATGACCAAGTAGAGGGTTTGGGGTGGCAAACACCGTGTTACGAAGGGGCACTGCAACCAGTTGCAGCGCCCCTTCTGCACGCGTGGCCCCTCCGCGAATTTCCACCGGCGTGCGAACAGTAGCAAATTCGCCGCAGAATTGCGAATGAGCCTATCCTGTTATCATAATACGCTACAACGGGAAAGGTTCTGCAGCAAGTGGATAACCCAATTCGGCTTCGTGCCAGTGAAATTTTCGGTGCACTCTCGCATCCAACGCGCCTTCGCATCGTTGAGCTTCTCCAGGACGGCGAAAAGACCGTTGGCGACATCGCGGCGACGCTCGGCCTGATGCAGTCCGGAACGTCACAGCACCTCGCCATTCTGGCCCGCGCCGGCGTGCTCAGCGTTGATCAACGCGGGTCGTTGCGATTCTATCGTCTCCGCGGGCCGCGAGTAGGCCGCATTCTGGCTCTCATCGAGGAATTCTGCAGCGTCCATAGTCTGGAGGGATATGCCGAAGACGGCATCACGCCGCCTCCGCCCGACCGGAGCATAGCGGGATGATGCCAGACGATGCTCCGGATCGGATCGCCGAGCAAACGGCACGCGTCCCGGAAGCGTCCATACCCAGGCTCGCGGATGAGACTCGCTGGTACGCGGAACACACAGCCCTCATCATCAGCACGGTGAAGTGGGCGTTTCTGGGCGGCGTCGCCGGATTGAGCGTCGGGGTGGGCACTCGTGCGTTCCTCTGGTGCCTCAATGAGGGAACAGCACAAGCGCACCGGTTGGACGGAACCGTGTTCCGGCACTACTATCTCCTGCCGTTTGCCCTGATCGCATGCGTCTGGCTCATCCGGACGTTCGCTCCAGACGCTAAAGGGCACGGAACCGAAGCGGTCATCGCGGCGGTTCACCACGACTGGGGTCGCGTACGATGGGCCGTCGCCCCCATTAAGCTGCTTGCCACGGTATTGACGCTCGCATTCGGCGGATCGGTCGGGAAAGAGGGGCCATGCGCGCAGATCGGCGCCTCCATCACAAGCCTGTTCGCAGACATCCTGAAACTCAGCGACGTCGATCGGCGCCGCTTAGTCATCTGCGGGATCGGCGCGGGCTTCGCCGCGGTATTCGGCACCCCCATCTCCGGGGCCGTCTTCGGGATAGAAGTGCTCTATCTTGGGCAAATCGAGTATAGTGTGCTCTTCCCCTGCATGGTCGCCGGAATTGTCGCTCATCTCGTGTGCGGCACGGCGCCACCTGTGCCCATGCTGCACGAAGGATTGGCGGGCCTTGGACAGATCGAGATTGTCCTGCTTTCGCTGCTCTCTGGCGCGGTGTTCGGGGTGATGGCGCTTCTCCTCATCGAGACAATGAGATTCCTCGAGCGCTCCCTGCGGCGGTTTGACTCCCACCCATATTGGCTTGCTTTCGCGGGAGGACTGGTCCTCATCCTTGTCTATCGATTCGCTGGCGACCGCTATTCGGGGCTGGGAACGCTGACAATTGCTATGTCGCTCGCCGGGACGGCAAAGCTCTTTGTTCTCGCCTTCTTCGTGAAGATCTTAGTCACTGCCGTCACTTTGGAGACCGGTGGAAGCGGTGGCATTGTCACGCCACTCTTCTTCATCGGCGCCGTGGGGGGCGCTGCGATCGCGCATACCTTCGGCTTGCCCGAAGGGGTTTTCGCGGCCTTTGGATTCGTCGCCCTCGTCGCAGCGGGCGCCAACACTCCGTTGGCCGCGTCTGTGATGGCAGTCGAGATGCTGCCCGCCCCCGTGGCAGTTTACGCTGCGTTGTCTGCCTGCACTGCGTTCCTCATCGTAGGCCATCGCAGTGTGTATGCCAGCCAAAAGCTGGGCGTGTCGAAGTCGGCCGGACTCGAAGTAACGCTGGGTGTCACGATTGGGAGCGTCAGGCAGCGGGACCTTCACGTGCGCGAGGGTAGCCTGACGGACAGAGTGATGCGGGCAACCGCGCACTGGAGACGACGACGCTAGATCCCCCTTTGGCTAAAGAGTACGTCAGGAGATAGAAGTGGCGCTGAATATCGAGAGCATGGAAATCCTTCTGCTCGTCGCCGCGGTAGTGGCGATGGTTGTTCGCCGCTTGCGCCTCCCCTACACTGTCGCCCTCGTGCTCACGGGCGCGGCCCTGGCGTTGGGTCCCGCCCATTTCCACGTGGCGCTGACGAGACAACTGATTTTCACAGCGTTCCTGCCGCCCCTCATCTTCGAAGCCGCGCTGCAGATCGAATGGCCAAGCCTCCGGCGCGAGTTTGCGTTACTAGCCGTGCTGGTGACAGCCGGCGTGGCGGCATCGGCGGCCGTTGTCGCAGCCGGCCTGCACGGACTCGCTGACTGGCCCTGGACTTCGGCGATCGTTTTCGGCGTGCTCATTTCGGCGACCGATCCCGTATCGGTCATCGCCACATTCAAGGACACCGGCGTGCGCGGCCGTTTGCGCCTGTTGGTAGAGGCAGAGAGCCTGCTGAATGACGGAACAGCGGCCGTGCTCTTCGCCGTGGCCCTCGCAGCGATCGCCGGCGGCGCCGTGAGCGCTGCGTCCATTGGGTTCGGCTTTCTCACAACGGTGCTCGGCGGCGTATTATGCGGCGGCCTGGTTGCCGGCGGCCTTCTATTGCTGGCTGGCCAAACGGACGACCACCTGGTGGAGATTACGCTCACGGTTGTCTCGGCCTACGCTTCGTTCCTGCTGGCCGAGCATTTCCACTTGTCCGGCGTTCTGGCGACGATGACGGCCGGCATCCTGATGGGCAACGTGGGTTCAGTGGCCTCGTTCACGGATCGCGGCCGCGAAGCCGTGGAATCGTTCTGGGAGTACGTGGCCTTCGCGGCGAACTCGCTCGTGTTTCTGCTTATCGGGATGAGCCTCACCCGCGAGAATTTCGCGGCGGCGTGGCTGCCAATCCTGATAGCGATTCCACTCATTCTGGCTGGACGCGCGCTGGCGGTGTATGGCTGCTGCGCGGCGTTCACCCGGTCGATCAACAGCGTCAGCCTGCGTCATCAGCATGTGCTCTTCTGGGGCGGGCTCCGCGGCGCGCTGGCGCTCGCCCTGGTTCTGAGCCTGCCCGATGGAATTCCGAACCCATCCGTCCTGAAGACGGTGACGTTCGCGGTTGTCGCGTTTTCGGTAATCGTGCAGGGCCTGACGATCACCCCGCTTCTTCGCCGTATCGGCGATCTGCCGGTTCCCAAGTCAACCTGACGGCTCCGATATCCAGGACGGGGTCAGCGTGGTATACTCAGTTCATAAGGAATACGTATTCACAGGATGGGGGTGTGGCGGATGCGACGACAATCCTGGCTGCTCCGGCTCATAGCCATCGCGGCAACTGCGCTCTTCGCACCCGGTGTACGGTGCGCACCGTTCACCGAGAGCCCCGCCGCGGACGAAGTGTTCTACCAATTCATGCCCATCGCGTGGCGCAACTCGGGTCCAAATGGCGGCCCGGCGAACGCACGCTTCGGCGATTTCAACGGCATGACGGCTTCGCTGGACTACCTGCAGGGCCTTGGCGTAACCTCCGTCTGGATGAACCCGATCTTCCCATCCCCCGCGTACCACGGGTATCAGTACGGACCCGCCGACCGGGTGAATCCATGGTTCGGAACCGAAGCCGAGTTCCTGAATTTCGTCGCGCAAGCGAAACTGCACGGCATCAAGGTCTACATAGATCTCGTCTGCTACGGCATTTCCACAAACTCCACGTTTTACCAAAGCGCGTACAACAACCCGTCAAGCCCGTACGATGCGTGGCTGGCGTTCACCAACGCCCAGAACACTCAATTCACGGGATACAGCTACACAACGTGGAACGGCAGCACCGTCGGATTCATCGACTGGGACCTGCGCAACGCGGGCGCGAGGCAACAGGTCATCGATTGGTGCAAGAAATGGCTGGACCCGCACGGCGACGGCACGCTGCGCGACGGCATCGCGGGCTACCGCCTCGACCATGTGCTTGTGAACGGCGACCAGCAGCCTGCCGGGCTTGGCTACACGATGGCCGGCTTCTGGACGCCGTGGAAGGCGGCGCTGAAGACGGTCAACCCCGATGTGTTCACCTTTGTCGAGCAGGCGGATTGGGGATCGTTCGGAAACGAGTTCCTGAGCGTTCACGATGCAGCTTTCACAATGCCGTTCATGTTCGCCGCTCGCGACGCTGTGATGCACGAGAACGCCACCGAATTGTACCCCAGCATGGCGAGCACGCTATCGGCGCTGAAAGGCGCGGGACAGGGAACCCTGCTCGGGATCATAAACAATCACGACGTCGACCGGCTGGCCTCCGCGCTGTATATGACCGGCCCGGAGAATGCCGATCGCACCAAGGCGGCCGCGGCGGTGCTGATGCTCCAGCCGTTCCCGCCCGTCATCTACATGGGTGACGAACTGGGAATGACCGGCGTGAAGGGCAACTACGGCAGCGACGCGAACGACATCCCGGTCCGCGAGCCGTTCAAATGGACGGCGGTGAACGCCGGCGCCCCCATGAGCAACTATTTCGTGCTCAACTCGGGAGCGTACAACAACCGGTACGAACGCGATCACGATGGCAAATCCGTCGAGGAGCAGCAGGGCGTCGCCGGATCGCTGCTGGAGACGTATCGCAGCCTTATCGCCCTGCGCAAGAACACGCCGGCGCTGCGACGCGGCGGCTATACGGCCGTGAGCAACAGTGATTCGCATATCTGGTCGTTCGTGCGGCGCTACGCCCCGGCGGCCGGCGATCCGCAAACGCTGCTCGTGGCGATCAACCTCGGTGGACCCCAATGGAACGGCGCCGTGGATATGTCTGGGTTCACGCTCCCAACCGGCGGGACCGGCGTCAAGGATGTGGTTACGGGAGCGGCGCTGGCGGCGATGACCGGCACAAACAAGGGCGCTTATCCGGTCTCGGTCGGGCCATACGGCTATCGCGTGATGGAACTGAACGCAACACCGCCGGTGGTGCCGCCCGCGGTTGTGGATGGCATCGATATCCCGGCGTCCGTCTCTGCGGCGGCGGTCACGGTAACGCAGGATACCCCGACCAACTTCGGCGACAACGTTTCCGAACTCGACCAGTTGTTCGCCAAGGGTCAGTCCGACGGACTGCTTGTGGGAATAACCGGGAACCTCGCGACCGACGGCACCGCCCTGGCCGTGTTTGTGGACACAGGGTCGGGAGGGCAGAATATTCTGGACACTTCGACGCTGGCGCCGCCGCCGGGCGGATTGCAGGCGCTGACCGCGCTCAAGATGGACGCCGGATTCTCGCCCTCGCAGTTGTTCTTCGCGAACACGAACGGCGGAACGCTTTACCTGGACCAGGTGGCACTTCCGGCATCGGGCTCCGGTATCAAGACCTACCGCGGAAACAACGTGGTGAACGGCCACTCGGGCACGCTGAGCGGTGGCAGCAACGCGGATGGAATTCAGGCCGCTTTCGACAACACGAATACCAACGGGGTCACGGGAACCATTGCATCATCCGCCGCAACGGCAACCACGGGCTTCGAGATATTCGTCCCGTGGAGCGCTCTCGGAGTATCATCCCCGATGGGAAAGACGATGCGCATCGCCTCGTGCATCCTGGGGTCCGACGGGACCGTCAGCAATCAGTGGCTGCCCGGTATCGAAGGCGGCACGGCAAACCTCGGGATTGCGCCGGACCTTACCGGGGTGCCGGGCATGCAGTTTGCCAGGTTTACCGTCGGGGCTCCGTATGTCGCAGCGGATGCGGTTCACGCGCTTCAGGTTGCCGGAGGCCTGGCGTCCGCGACGGCGGAGGACGCGCGTCTGGATCTCAACGGCGGCCCGGGCATTGACCTCGTTGACGCCGCCATGGTTATGCGAAAGGCGTTGGGGCTGTAAAGAAATGAGCGAACTCCCGAAACTGATCCTCGCGGTCTGCCTCATAGCGCTTTGCATCCAGGCTCGGGGCGCGGATTGCCCATTTCCGTTCGTCAGGGGCGTCGATGCCTCGTTCCTCCGGCAGATTGAGGACCACGGGGGCGCCTACTACGACGGCGGGCTCAAGAGGGATGCCCTGGCGATCTTCCGCAACCACGGCGTGAACCTGCTGAGACTGAGGGTGTGGAACAACCCTGCCGACGGTTACAGCGGTAAAGCCGATGTGCTGGGTCTCGCCAGCCGGGGCCACGCGCTGGGGATGCGCCTCCTGATCGATTTCCATTATTCGGACACATGGGCGGATCCGGCGCACCAGACGAAGCCGGCGGCGTGGGCCACCCTGTCCGACGATGCATTGCGCACTGCTGTGCACGACTTTACGAAGGACATCGTATCCAGCCTGGCCGCGCAGGGCACGCCGCCTGATTTCGTGCAAGTGGGCAACGAGATCCGAGCAGGGATGCTCTGGCCAACGGGATATGTCAGCGGCGGCACCGACCCCAACTGGCCGCGCTTTGCCTCGCTGCTCAAAGCAGGCGTGGCGGGCGTGAAGGACGGTATGCCCGCCGGGCGGTCGACGTCCATCGTGCTTCACATCGATTCCGGCGGCAACAATGCCTGGTGCCGCGACTGGTACGACGCGGCTGTCCGGAATGCCGTGCCGTTCGATACGATCGGCCTTTCCTACTACCCCTGGTGGCACGGAACCCCACAGGCGCTGGCCGCGAATCTCGGAGACCTCGCGCAGCGATACGGCAAGCCGGTCATGGTGGTTGAAGCCGCCTATCCCTGGACCCTCGCCAACCAGGACGCCACCAATAACATCGTCGGGCTGCCGAGCCAGCTTTCAACCGGATACCCCGCGACGCCCGCGGGGCAAAGGGCATTCCTCGACGCCGTGTTCAGCATCGTCCGGGCCGTGCCGGGTGGAAAGGGAGCCGGCGTGGTGTATTGGGAGCCCGACTGGATCTCCACCGCTTCATTCGGTTCCGCGTGGGAGAACCTGGCCACCTTCGATTTCGGCGGAAACGTCCTGACGTCGATCGATGCGTTCAGCGACCCGGTCGGAGACGTCAAGCAGGCTCTCCGCGTCGCCGGGGGGCTTTGTCCATCCACGCCGGACTCCGCCGGCAACCTCGTGGAAGCGACCGCCCTCCTGCGCCGCGCACTAGGATTGTGAAAGACGCCATCTGAGGGAGCCCGGCTGCGCGATACCGTGGAATACGTGGAACGCATCCGGCTCACACGCGCGTTTCCATGAAGAGGCGAAGGAGAGGGGATGCAGGGATATGACTGAAATCGCGACGTTTGCAGCGGGGTGCTTCTGGGGCGTGGAAGCGGCATTTCGCCGGGTGAAGGGTGTGTTGAACACAACCGTGGGTTACCAGGGTGGCAGAGTGCCACACCCGACGTATCAGGACGTGTGCTCGCATACGACCGGACACGCCGAGGTCGTGCGCGTGGAGTTCGACCCGGCGGTCGTCTCGTATGACGATCTGCTGGAGGTCTTCTGGTCCAATCACGACCCCACGACGTTGAACCGGCAGGGGCCGGACGTTGGTGACCAGTATCGCAGCGCCATCTTCACGCACTCCGATGAGCAGGAAACTGCGGCGCAGGCTTCGCGCGAAAAACTGGCCGCTGAGGGCAGGTTCGCGCGCCCCATTGTCACAAAGATTGAGCCCGCGCCCGAATTCTGGCCGGCGGAGGAATACCACCAGCAGTATCTGGAGAAGAAAGGCCTGGCGAGCTGCCATATCTGACCGTGCATAACCACGAAGGCACAAAGACACAAAGGACAACCATCTTTGTGTCTTTGTGCCTTTGTGGTTGATTGCCGAGGTTAACAAAATGGACGATGCGATTGTGAAGACGGACAAAGAGTGGCGGAAGGAACTGACGCCGGAGCAGTACCGTGTGCTCCGCGAAGCGGGTACGGAGCCTGCGTTCACGGGCGAGTTCTGGAACCACCACGCGGACGGCAGCTACACGTGTGCGGGGTGCGGCGCCGTGCTGTTCACGTCCGCCGAGAAGTTCGACTCCCGTTGCGGCTGGCCCAGCTTTTACGATGCGGTGGACAAGGCCCGTATCGAGGAGCGCGCCGATCTGAGCCATGGGATGAAACGGATCGAAGTCGTCTGCGCTCGCTGCAAGGGGCATCTGGGGCACGTCTTCCCGGACGGACCGGCGCCCACGGGCCTGCGTTATTGCATCAACTCCGCTAGCCTGGGGTTCGCACCGTCGGGCGAACCTGAAGAGTAGAGAACTCCTAAGGCTTCTGCCAGGGTCCGCGCGGAAGACGGAGACGACGCCAAAGTCCCAACCGTGTTGTCGTTCTGCCAGGACGAAGGCACGGGAAGGGCAGTGCCGTTAACGTCTGGTCCGCCGAGGAAACGGGCGGACGTACACGAGGCGCCGACCCCGCGCTATTGGTCCTTTCCCAGCGCAATTCGCAGCACGCGCACCGCGTCCAGCACATCCAGGCGCCCGTCACCACTGAGATCGCCCACCACCATCACGCGGTCCGGCGCCAGTGGAGCCATCAGGCCTCCGGCTATTTGCAGCGCCTGTCGCGCATCGGCGAGGTTGACCGTTCCATCCAGATTCACGTCCCCGCGCCGTCCGATGAAGACGGTCGCTTCGTTGGAAACGGCGCCGTATGCCGTTCGAATGTGATATGTGAACACATCCGCACCGTTGTATCCGGCGTTTGGAGTGTAGGTGAACGCGCCGCTCGGTGAGAGAACCACCGTCCCGTTCAGAGCCTGGTAGACGAGTTCTGCGGAGGCAACATCGGGCCACCCCTGCGGGCCGGAATCGTTCGCGAGGACGCCGGGCGCGGACACTGTCAATGGGGATGAGACGGCTCGCGCATAGCGGTCGTCCGAGGCTGTCACCGGCGGCACAGCGGTATTCCAGACGACCACCGTCCCTCCAGCCGGCGCATCGGTGAGCACCCTGGCGTTCCAACCATACGCCGCGCCGGAATCGCCGGGGTTACCGGTTCCACCGGCGTATCCCAAGCCGCTCTGGATCGTCGCGCCCACCGTGCCGGCGCCTCTTGCGTAGAGACCCCAGTACAACGGGTCCGTGGGAGCGTATCCGGGGGCTTTGAGCCCGTACGCCACTTTGCCGGGCATCACAGCCGAAGCGTCCCACTGGCTGGTACACCATGCCATCCTCGGTGGAGTATATCCCGCTCCCAGCGAGACGAACTCCGCGCCCGGATAGTACCCCTGGGCATCGCGGAAGTCGGGCACGGCCGGGCGGCCCGAAAAGGCCTCGCCGCCGTAGGTGAATGGCACGCTGTCGTTCAAGCTGAACGGCGCATCTCGCATCATGCCATAGCTGGAGAGGTCCGCGGCCTCGTTGGGATACAGCGGCGCGTAGGCGGACCAGCGATACGGCTGGGGATGGGCGTCCACAACAAGCTCGCGGCCCTTAGGACCAAACCCGGGTGGATCTGTCAGGTGATGGCCGACTTCGTTGTCGCTGTAGAAATTGTCGTTGTACCAGACCAACAGGCCGGAGTTGACGGGGCTCATGTCCCATCGCGGTTCGGCCAGGCTTCTGTCGTACCCTCCCGACAGGGTGGCGTTGCGCCATTGCAGATAGAAGTTGTGGCTGAAGCGCTGCCCCCCGTCGTTGACTTCCCACGGAGCGCTGTAGGCCCACGTTGCGGAGGATGGATCAGGTTGAGAATTCAGCAGCGTGGTGAGGCCGGAGGAGATTTGCACGGAGTCCACAAACGGCCCGGCGCCCGTGGTGCTCCAGTCGGTCATATACCAGAATCTCAGGCGAATGCTCTTGCCGGCGAAGGCGCTGAGGTCGAAAGTCTGGTCCGTGTAGGCAGGCCAACCCCCCGACCTCCCGGTGAATCCACCGATGCCGGCCGCTGCGAGGTCGTCCGGAAAACCGTAGGCGCCCCCGATCCAGTTGGGGTCGTGGACCGAGGAGGTGTACGGGTTGATGAGGGTCGTCCACGTGCTGCCATCCAATGATACCTGTACCCACAGGAAGTCCCACGATTGTTCGATATCCCAGGCCATCCTGGCGGTGAGCGTGGCCCCGGCGGCGGGGACGGCCACCGGGGCATTCAGAGTCATCATCCCGTTGGCGAGATCCTGCGCCCCGCCCCACCATTCGTATTGAGCTTCGGGCGTGACCGGCAGCGGTGAACGCCCGTCCGGAAGCGGGATGCGCACGCCGCGGGAAACGCCCGCACCGCCGGGGAAGCCGCTGGCCTGTCCCAACTGGACCTTGTACACGCGATTGGGATCGGACGCCACCACCGGATCCAGCCAGCCCCAGTTGTCCAGGTGCCATGGGTCCATCCCGGTTGGCAGGAACCCGAGGGGGTATCCAGTCCAACTGTTGCACATCACGGTCCAGAATCCCGCCGACGGGTTGCCGCGGTCATAGGCGTAGAGATCCTCGGCGCCGAGGTTGTGGGCGTACTCGTGGGCCAGCACGGATATGCCGCAGTTCTCGGGCATCATGATGTAGGGTCCGGCGACGACCTTCGAGGTCGCGTCCGAATAGACGGTGTACTGCGGGTAAACCGCGGACGAGTGGGACCACATCCCGCCTTCTCCATACGGGGTGGCGTTCAGGAGCGCGGTGGAATCCTCCTCGCCCACTCCGGCATGGATGATCCAGAGGCGATCTATCACGCCGTCTCCGTTCTGGTCGTAGGATTTCCAGTCGAATCCGGGATAGGCCTGATTGACGGCGTCGAGGGCATCCGTGACCAGCGACTGGGCGTTGCCCGCTCCCGGGATAGCGCCGGCCCACGATGTGCGGATTCCACTCCGCGCGCCGGGGCAGGGATCCGCGCCATACCAGTAAACGGAATGCGGCAGCTTCAGCCATCCAACCACGGTGCCGGTGATGTTGTACTGGCCGCCGGAAAGGTCTTCGTAATAATTGCGCACGCTGAGGCCGGTGAAGTCCTCGTTCATCGCAGACCCGTCGGGGCGCGTGTACTGAAATTTCACGCCGTTCCCGAAGATGAGGTCGTTGTACCACTGGGGGTTAAAATCCGGGGTCCAGATGTAAGTGGAGTACTGGTTGGGCGCCGGGATCTGGTTATGAAGGGGTCCGGAATAGGTGTAGTTGGTGGGCCCCGTGATGTTGTTCACCTGGGCGAGCCTGTTGGAGGCGGCGGCGTTTCCGACATCCGCGACATTGCCGGTCCATTCGGCTCCGTTGGCTCTCCCGAGCGGGTCCCATGTGGAGACTCCGGGCGTCCAGGTATAGGTATCCGGGTGCGCCGGGTCGAATTCCACCAGGATAACGAGGACCTTGTCGGTGCCTGTTTTGGCCAGCATGCGCCCTCGCGCGGCCAATCTTGCAGAGCTCTCCGCGGGAGGAGTGCCGGTGCGGGCCAGACTGTCCTGCGCCTCGATAACGGCGCGTCTCTCGCGGGCACGCTCGAAATCGCGGATAGACGGGCGGTCGATGGATTTGGAGAACGCCGGGGTGGCGGGAACCTGTTCGTTCCCATTGGGAGGCGCCGCGACGGCGGCGATCGAGATGAGTGCGGCCGCCAGTGAGAACGCGGCTTTGCTGGAACTGAACATGGAAAGCCTCCCGCGCCGTTGCCCGGCGCAATGCGCTGATGCGCACAGACCGTTGCTATCCATAATTGTAACATGTTCGTCAGGGTTCGGCGATACGAGCGCTCCCTGCGAGTGGATTGGGGGAGGCATGCCCGACCGACTGAAGTCGGTCGCTGCGCTGGGGAATGTCGGCTGAAGCCGATTCGCGAGACCGGAATCGGCTTTGTCCGGTTTCGCTACCGTACGCACCTAGCGGTGATCAGTCCCAACCGGAAGCGCTATGCCTGTCCCGCCAGGCGTACAGCTTCGGCGATGGCGTCACGGCTTATTGCCCCGCGCCATTCCTCCTCGATGGTTTCCCATGCCATGCCGGCCGCCAACTGGTCCAGAACCTGCGAAACCATAATCCTCGTACCCCGGAAAGTGGGTTTTCCGTGGCAGACGTCCGGGTCCGACACGATGAATCGACCGACTACACTCATCAAATCACCTCAACCGTATTATACCGTCCCGCGGCGAATCCTGCCCGTGTCAGCAGTGCGATGACGCCCCTCACCCGTACCCTGCCCGAACATACGCGTTGCCGGGAAGGCGTTTCACCAGTATTTTGATCTCCAGCCAATCAGGGCGCTGGACGCGCGCGGAGCGGGGCAGGCCGTTCTGGATGGGTGCGCCCCGATTGTACAAGATGGCCTAGTCTCCGCGGTGTGAAGAAAGCGCCCAAGCTACGTCAATTGATGGGAGTCCCTGTGCCTGCAGTTCCCACAGACGAACGAGAGACGCAGGTTCGCTGATAAGATCGTACGATAGGTCTCCCAAACCGGCGGCAAGCAGATAGTGCATGTCGTCTGAGAGGTCATCGACGGACTTTCCGTGTTGTTGCAACAGGTGCGCGATAGGTTCGCTGATTGCGACGGCTTCAATGTAGTTCCGTTGTTTCTCACTCTTGGCGTCCATCTGGCCGAAAAGATCTTCCATTACCTCTCCCCTACCCGAGACCATCGAAATGTCACCGAATCTGTCTGATTGGCGCACAGTGGTTCGGTACCCCAAGAGGCGAAACGACACACTCTGAGCAACAGGGCGAGCTAGCAAGCCGTAGACAAGCATAGTACCAATGGAGACCAACCCCTGCAGGATGCCGCAGAGCGTGAAGCAGGAAATGAAATACACGACGCCTATCATGCCCAGCACCGCATCCACACGGCTCTTGGATCGGCCTCTCAGGAACCCGTTCAGAACGGATAGAAAGACCAGCGCGGCCAAGAACGCTTGCATCAAAACGAAGAGCGGGGTGATCTTTGGTGCCGGCAATCCATAATGTTGGACCAGGTAGTGCGCAAGCCACGCGCACAGGCATGTACCCACGACATCGAAAGGGACCATACCAATGGCGTAGCCAATGAACGCAGGGGCTGAGCGCTCTGGATGTCCAGCCGCGGCTGCCGTGCGGCGAAAATGCGCTTTTTGAGACACCGTGTCAGCAGCGAAAATAGCAAGTCCGGCGATAACAGCGGGTTCAAGCCAGGAATCCCTAGCGCTCGCCCCAATGGTGACACCCATGGCGAAAACAAGGACCACAATCTGTAGACACCCCATCCCAACACCCCCCGGAATTGAGCCATCAACCTAGCGCTCAGTTAGTGCTAGGTTATCACTACACCGGTCTTCATCACCGTACTCACATCCCAATAATGGCTGCTCGCCACGCGTTAGGCATGAGGAAGGCGCAGAACATTTCAGATTCTGCGCCGTTCTGCGTGCCTCTGCGGATAATTCTACTCACCCGTACCCTGCCCTTACGTACGCGTTGCCGGGAAGGCGTTTCACCAGTGTTTTAATCTCCAGCATCATCAGCGCTGAGGACGCGCGGGGGGCGGGCAGGCCGGTTTGGGCGATGAGGTCCTCCATCTGAACCGGCGCTAGGCTGAGCGTGTTCCTCTGGAGGCACTTATCGTCGGTCAGAGCCAGTCAATGACTACTCATGCGACTTGCCCAATTTCAAGGTCGTATGTGGTCTCGCTCAATTTGGCCCTCAAGATACGAATGTGGCTCAGGTCACTGTCGATGCGGAGGCTATCGATGATCTCGGCCTGCTTCCCCTGTGTCATTCGCGGACCCAATATCACACCCGTAACAGTCGTAGGCGGCAAATCGAACAAGACGACATCCGGGTCGCTTGCAGATGCGCTGCCATCGGTCAGAAACCTTGGAAGACGCCATTCCTGCTCGTATTGCCAGACTTCAGGTTTGGTAAAAAGAAGCCTTTTCCAAGTCTGTTGTTCATCTTCCATATGCGGAATTTCGGGCCTGCCTTTCATATAATCGACTGGGCGCAAACCATAAAGGGGATTGCCCGTGTCCAGTCCAAACGTGAAAAAAGGATCGGCGGAGTCAAACTCGAATACTATCCCGCGGCCTTCGTCACCATAGTGGCTCCACATCAGGTTGTCGCTTGGATTTTGGGTTAACGAAAGCACCCCTACGCTAGCACGAATGCTATCGACCATGAGGGGCTTCAAGTGTGCTTCTTGGGCCTCGGTTGCCGCAACCCACATCGCCTCGAGGCTATCGTCAAGGAACTTCTCAACGGCGGATGGATCATGGGCTAAGCACCAGTCAAAGAGTTTGACCCTCTCTTCTGCGTCCGCTGGAGATTCCCCGAGCGCCTGAAAGTACGTTCCTAGCTTGGCGGCTCGTTCTGCAGGAGTACCTACCCGCATTTCCTCGAAGTCCCTGGTTTGCTTCTCCCGATCGAGTACTGCGAGAACGAGGGCTTTACCTTCCCAATAATCGTTGAGGAATCTCAATTGCGTGAAGCGGATCTTCCGCGCATGGAGATCGGCGATCCGGTTCGCCTTAGCGTATTTATAGAGAAACATCATACCTCCGGAATCGGAGCGCTCGGGCTATCGTGAACTGCGTGCTAGCCAAAGCTCTGCCGTCAGGCAGTCCAAGAAGCGCCTACCGCGGCGCCCGAAATACGAGCTTTCCACTCCTGTCGAAGAGGAGAATACTGGTCTCTGTAGCAATTGTGCCAAGCGTCGCCCTGACCGTCCCGTTCGCATCACGGAGGAAGATACCGTTGGCACCGAACTTGGCTCCGCCCTTCGGATCTTCATCCAGGAGACCAAGGACGGGGCCTTCCTTGCCTAAGAAGAGGCCGCATCTGGACGCGCCTTTCGCGTCCAGGAAGTTGAGGCTCGGGCCGTCTTTGGTTGTGTCAAGAAATGCTCTGGTCTGTCCATTTTCGTCCATGAGGCTAAGGCGGGGACCATGCTTGTCTGTGGTAAGCACAGCACTTCTCTTCCCGTTTGCATTGATGACTTCAAACCGCCGCGCCCTTACCACGTTCGGCACAGCCGGTTGCGCCGCCACCTTCGCCGTGACCACGGGCACCTGCCAATGTGCCACCGCGAGCGCCCACAAGCCACTCCCCAAAAAACCCAACAATACCTTCGTTGCCAAGTCAGTCTTCATAGCCGTGTCTCCTTGTTGTCGGTCAAGCTTAGCGCATTGCATGTCACCCGTACCCTGCCCGGACGTACGCGTTGCCCGGCAGGCGCTTCACCAGTGTTTTAATCTCCAGCATCATCAGCGCGGAGGACGCGCGAGGGGCGGAGAGGCCGGTTTGGGCGATGAGGTCCTCCATCTGGACCGGGGCGAGGCTCAGAGTATTCATCAGCAGAGTCTCGTCGTCGGTCAGGTCCAGCGGAAGTGGCAGCGTTTCGGCGGGGGCGCTGGGCAGAGCGTGGGTCGGAACGCCGAGTTCGACCAGCACGTCCTCGTAGGTTTCCACCAGCGCGGCGCCGTCCTTGATGAGCTGATGGCAGCCGGTGTTCTTGCCGTTGGTGATGTCGCCGGGCGTGGCCATAATGCTGCGTCCCTGTTCGGAGGCGAACGTGGCGGTGATGAGCGCGCCGCTGGCGACCGGCACCTCGATGCACACGATCCCCAGGCTGAGGCCGCTGATGATGCGGTTGCGCGCCGGGAAGCGCCACGCGTCGGGCTGGGCGCCCAACGGAGCCTCCGAGATGACGGCGCCGTTCAGGGCGATCTCGTCCGCGAGCGGGCGGTTCTCGCCCGGGTAGATGACGTCGACGCCGCTGCCCAGCACGGCGATGGTGCGACCGGCCTTCAGGGCGCCGATATGGGCCTCGGTATCGACGCCACGCGCCAGCCCGCTGACGATTGTGATGCCGCGGTCCGCCAGGTCCTTCGCGATGCGGGCGGCGACGGCGCGTCCGTAGTGCGTGCAGCGCCGGCTTCCCACGATGCCGACCGCCATGCGATCGTCCGGGCTCAGCTCGCCGCGCACGTAGAGCATCACCGGCGGGTCGGCGATGGTTTTGAGCGGGGCCGGATAGGCCGGCGAGGTGAAGGGGATGGCGATCGCACCGACGCGGTCGAGGGCCTCGAGTTCCCTGGAGACGTCGGTCTGGGACTGTGCGGCCAGAAGGCGCTGGCGCGTGTCCGCATGGAGGTCCGCGGCGGCGTTCCTGAGGTCGGAGGGACTGGCATCGCGTATGGCTTCCGGCGCACCGAAGTCTTCCAGCAGCCGGTGGGCTTTGGACGGCGGTAGTTCCAACCGGTGGAACCATATCCAGGCGGCGATGTCCACGGAGATGAGTGTAGCAAGAGGGCGCTCGTGGAAACCACGAACGCCCTCTTGTCTGGGCGTATATTCGTCACGCCTTGCGGCGGCGGAGCGTGCCGATGGCCGGGAGCCCGGCCGAGAGGAGCAGCAAGAGCGACGACGGCTCGGGGATGGTGGGCGTAGTGGCGCCCGTCAGGGAAAAGGCGCCGTTGAACGGGCCCTGATGCGTAATGTCCGTGCCGACCCGCAGCCAATCGGGGGCGAGGTTGCCGTTTCGAATCCAGGTCTGGAGGTCCGGGGTGAAGGGCGTTCCCGGCGGCACAATGGGCTTCGGCGCCGAGAGCCACATGAACTCACCGTTCGGGTTGTTCACTTGAACCTGGGGGACGAAGAAATAATGGTCAGCTGGGAGATCAACGGGCACGTCGAAGGACACATCGAAGAGCGTCTCGACGCCAGTCACCGGGCCCTCGCCGCCCGTGAACTCGCCGGGAATGGGGTTGATGCCGTTCAGGACGGAGTTGGCGGCGGCGAAATTGCCACTGAGGGCCGATGCGTGGAAATGCAGGCCCGCCGTCAGCGCGTCGCGGCTCAGCAAAGCGACGTCCGAGGGCGAGTTGACGCGTGTGGTCACGCGGCCGTCGGGCGGGTTGTTAGAGTCATTCGGGAACACGCGGTATATCTCCACCCGCACATTGCCGATGTCGGCGGACGTTGCGCCGCCGGTGATCAGCCCGGTGAATGTGCTGTGCGTCAGTCGAGTCGGCGCCGCGATGATGAAGTCATCCGCCGATTCGATCTCGATTCTGCCGGTTGAGTCAGGACGCGAGGCCGTGGCGATCAGACCATCCGGACTCCCGGAATTGAACTGGTAGTCCTGGGCGCCGCTCGGCACGGCCGCCAGGACGGCGCCGGCGGCGAATATAACCGCAAGGCGTATTGTTTTCATCAAGATATCCTTTCGGAGTGTGCATACGGCCCAGAGGGATGACACAGATTATAGCGACCGCCCAACCGCGCGACCACAGGCCGTCGCCTACCCACACCGATTGACGCGGTGGTATAATGAATCACGCACAGGCGAGCCGTAATCCGGAGGTACCATGATGAAACGAGCATTCACGCTGATCGAGTTGCTGGTGGTCATCGCCATCATCGCCATTCTGGCGGCCATCCTGTTCCCGGTTTTCGCCAGAGCGCGCGAACGGGCAAAGCTGACAACGTGCCTCAGCAACTTCAAACAGGTTGGCCTCCAATTCAAGATGTACTCGGACGATAACGACCAGAAATTGCCCTACGCCAAGGATCCGTCCGATTCAACGTATTTCGAAGGCAAGTTCGGCAAGCCGGCCATCCCGCTGGTGTGGAACGTGATGAAGCCGTACGGCGGGTCATTTCAACACTGGCGCTGCCCCAGCGACACCGGGTATTTCAGCGCATACACCATCGCCATTGACGACAACGGCGGAAAGAAGGCCGTGCCACCCCGAAAACCGTGGTACCTGTATCACGGCGGCGGCAGCTACTGGTTCAATACGCGACTGGGGGTGCAGCACGGCACCGCCAACGACGCCGGCAAGATCGGCCCGCCCAGTGTGGATTCAATGGGATCCAAAACCACAGCGACCGACATTCCGCTCGCGTATGAACTCGGATTCTGGCACACCCCGGACGCGGGCAAGGACGCCGGCACCCTCGCTCTCAAGGGCCGCCCCATCTCCGTGATGCTTGATGGTCACGCTCAGCAGTATTCAAGCTACGCGGACTGGCGCACGAACAAATACGGCAAAACCGACCTCATCTGCGGAACCTATTGATCCCCGATCGGCTGTCCGCCGCCCGGTCCGGCGGCGGACTCTTTGGCAGCCGCCACCCGGAGGTCGGCTTGACCACCTTCCGCGCACGGCGTCAGCATGCCTTTGAACCCATTTTACCCCGGAGGAACCCAGAGCCATGCCACTTCCCGATCTTCTGCGCGGCGCGCACCGCATCGTTTGCCTCGGCGACAGCATCACCGAGCAGGGTGAAGAGCCCGGCGGTTACGTTTCCCTCATCCGAAGCGCCCTGACGGACCGCGGGATCGACGTCGTGAACGCCGGCATCGGCGGGCATCGTTCCAACGAAATGCGCGCGCGATTCACGCGTGATGTGCTGCGCCACCGGCCGGACCTGGTGACTATCTCCTGCGGAATCAACGACGTATGGCACGGATTCGACGCGTTTCATCCCGATGGCAGCGGTCCTCGGCGTATCGCGCTTCCGGCGTTCCGTCAGAACATACAGGCAATCGTCGAGGCCGCGCAAGGCGATCGCGTGATGCCGGTCATCCTCTCCACCACGATCATCGAGGAGGAAGCCAACAGCAAGGGCAACCTCATCCTGCGCGACTACAACGGGGTGCTGGAGCATATCGCCGCGGTGACCGAAAGCCGCTACATCCCATTGCAGCAGGCCTTTCTGGACGAGATCGCCAACCACCGTCGCGAAACCGGCGAGATCCGGCTTTGGCTCACCACGGACGGCGTCCACCTCAACGAACGCGGCAACGCACTGGTGGCGAAGCTGGTTCTGGAAGGGCTTGGGGGCGGGAACATAGCCATTTCGTAAGAGTGGCGCCCAGCGCGGAGAACGCTCTGTCTGCCTGAGCGCAACTCATCGTAAGTCGACCCAAACGGACGTAACAGCCTGCGCTCGGTTGCCCGCCGACTCCACGGATTACTATCGATTCAGACTGTGTTTCAAGGAGACCGAACTGACCGACTCCGACGCCCTCGGTATCGCTGGTATCGCTAACGGCGATTGCGCAGAGGATGCCCTCGAAAAGCGCCGTAACCTGGCGCGGTTGTTATATTCATCACTGACGATCTGGTAAGGAGAAACGAATGTCCCCGAAGCTTTTCATCTCTATCAGCGCTGTTGTAGCGCTATCGATTGCCGGGTATGCCCAGGCCAGGGCAGCAGAAACCGGTTTCGCGATTCAGAACGTGTTGACCGGTAAGAACCTCCGGCCCTTTGATGCCGGTTCGAGCGACGGCAACAAGATCGTTCTGTATGATCACAGCAATTGGAAGTGCATGACGTGGAAGTTCGAGAAGGTTTCGGCCGATACCTTCCAACTGAGGAACCTCTTCACGGCGAAGACCATTCAGCCGACTTCAACGCCTAAGGCAGGGGTTGCACTAGTACAACAGCCTCTGAAGAAGGGTGCGCCCCAACTGTGGGAGTTCCTCAAGCAGCCTGGCGGAACGTACCTGATTCGCCTCAAGGGGACCGCGCTGTTCGTCTCGACCTCGTCCGACAAGACCAATTCGGCCATCGTTCTCGACACCAGGCGAAAGGACAAGAGCCAGGTGTGGCGAACGATAGAACAGAGCCCCCTAATGTAGGGACCGTGATGGACTTTCCGGCTGTAGATCAGCGTGAGGCATGCTGAGCGCACCGACGAAGAGCCGGTCCTGAGTTTGACCCAAGCGGAGTCGAAGCACAATGGCTTTTTCGACTCCGCTTGGGTCGTAAACAACGGGCCAATGATGCATCGGATTCTCGTTTGCTTGTAGCCTTCTCAGATAGCCGGCACGGAGTACAGCTGTCCGGCGGTGGTGGCGATGATGAAGCGGTTCTGGACCGCGTCGTAGACGGGACCGCCGGCCGGGGGACCGGTGAGGGTTTCAATGCTCCTGGTTGAGGGGTTGGCCAAAGAGACCTGCTGTAGCGTTCCGTTTGCCGTGCCGAAGGCCATCACTCCTCGCGTCGCCAGCAGCCCGGTGATGGAGGCGTTCGTTCCGCCGTCGAGGAACAGGCTCTTCGATCCGGTGGCCGCGTCCAGCTTCCAGACCTTGCCTGTCGCGGAACCCACGTACACTGAGCCAGCGTTCAGGAACGGGCCGGCGGTGACGGCCTCTCCCATCTTCACGGAGCCAAGCGTGCCAAACGCCATGTCCGCGCTCATCGTGATGCCGTTCACCTTGTAGACGGTGCCGCCTTTGGTGGCGACATAGATATTCTGGCCGTTCAGGAACGGCGCCAGCGCGTCCTCGCCCGGTGCGAAGGAGGCGCGGACCGTCAGGGTGTCCTGGTTGAGTACCGCCAACGACCCAAGCACGTTACCACTTGCGTTGACGTAGGCGTAGCGTGGGTCGATGGCGGCGGAACGGTCGATGATGGCAGTCGCCGGTGACGAGCCGAGGCAAGGTGAGACGTACTTCGTGTCCCCGGTGACCTCGTCCAACTTGAACAGATAGCTGGCAGCATTGGTTGTGCCGAGCCCCAGGTCCACGTAGACGCTTCCGTCCGGCGTGACGGCCGGAGTGGACATGGTTGGGCCGTTAAGAGACGTGGTGGTCCAGGCGACCTTCCCGTCCGGCCACAACTTCACCACGTGACCGAGGTTTGTGGTCATGTAGATGGCTTTACCCGCTTTGCCGTAGTAAACTGCCGGGCGGGAGTTGAGCCGCACGAGAGTACCCACCGTCGCACTTATGTCCACTGGGAAGCCGGATATCGTGTTCAGATCGGGGCTGGTCAACGCGTATAACTTGCCGTTCTCCCCGGCAACGTAGACCACGCCGTCGATTGCCGTGGGTGGCGCCGCCGCGTTCGCGCCAAGAGAGATGCTGGTCGTTGACGCTACGACTTCATATGCCCCGATGTCCACGTGCGCGCCTCGGATCCTGGGGTTGCCGTCCAGGTCCGTCTCTCCCGCAGACACAGCGGAGTCGTCACCAGCGTCGATGCAAGGGGAACCGGCCTTGAGGTGGAAGTCGCCGTTAGCGCGATCCATGAACAGCGGGTCTGCGATGATGTCCGTTGATCCGGGCGCGGATGCCTCGCCGAATATGTCGTTGCGTGAAGTCGTGACACCCGATAGCGACAGAGGCCCACCATTTGCAGCGATGATGTTGTTTGCCAACACAGATCCCGCGGCGGCCCGCAGAGCGCCCCCACTAGCGCCTGCACCGGTATCATATGTCGCTGAATTGCCCACGATCGTGTTGTTCGACACTGTGGCCTGGGCAGCGTCGATTCCGCCGCCAGCGCTCGTGAGGTTGCCAACCACGCGGTTGTCATAGACGAGGTTGTTCCCAATTAGCGCCGTTGGAGAAGTAGTGTAGACACCGCCACCATTAGCGGAACCACTGGGGTATGGCAAATGGCTGCGAAACTCGTATAGGAGCACCCTGACGGAGTTGCGTGCGACGATATTGCCCACGAAGATGAGCCCCGCTCCAGAGCACCGTGCTCCACCGCCACTGCCGCTTGCGGAAACGGCGGTGGTGTTGTAGTTCACGTCTATCGAGTTGTCGGTAATCGCGTTGCCTCGGACGGTGACGTTGGTCCCCCACAGATCCATGCCTCCGCCATATGCCGTGGTCGTCCCCCACTGTGGAAGGTTCATAGGGTTAGGTGTGGTATATCCAGTGGCCCGATTCCACGTTATCTTATTATTCGCAATTACAGCGTTGTTCACAGTACACTCAATGCCGCCGCCGTATTCAGCTGTGTTCGTCGTGATAGTGTTGTTAGCAATGAGTGCATCATTTCCAGTGCAGTTAACGCCTCCGCCCGATGCGGCTTGATTCCAGAACGAATTGCGGCCCGCCGAATACACGGCATTCCTGGTGATTACGTTGTTCGTGATGACCACGCGGTCGGCGTTGCACGATATTCCACCTCCGAAGTTGAGTATCGGCTCGACGTTGCCCACAACCACCGCACCATTTCGGATAGTGAAACCGTCGATGGTCACACCTGGGGAACGAATTGCGACCACCGAACCACTGGAGTTGCCATCCAGGATTGTTGCTTCCGGGCCGAGACTCCGGCCTGAACGGCTGACCTCAGACCCCACAAATCCGCCGTAAAGCGAGACCGACGTTGCCGCGGGAACGATGATATTCTCCGTGTATGTCCCCGTCGCCACCCACGCCTCGTCACCAGCAGCAGCGGCGCTGACCGCCGCCTGGACCGTGGTGAAAGCTGTACCCCACGATTTGCCGTCGTGGACGGTTGCGGAGGCGTTCTTGTTGACGTAGACAACCGCCGCACGGGCGGGGGCGGCCAACAGGAGGGACAGGCCAACGAGCAACCGGACGGTAGAAGATATGCGCATCGCGAACCCCTTTCGATGCATGCAACAAAGCGAGCGAACGACTATCTTGAGGCGGTCGGTAGCGCGGTTGGCAACCAGGCCGTTTCTATCCCTGTATTCTGTTGATTCGGGCCTCCGGAAAATCATTTTCAAGCGTCAAAGGCCGTTTTTGCGAAAATAGTTCAGACAAAAGGGCCTTCTCGCGGGCTAGTAAGTAGAGGCGAAAAAACTTCGCCACCTGAAAGGAGTCCCGCGATGCCGCAAATAGTAGCCAAACGCATCCCGGCGCCGCCGCGGAGCCAGCAGAAAACCGATACGTTTGCCTATGACCGGATGGAGTGCGAAGCGCCGCCATACGACCTGGCCGCCCTGGCGCGCACCTATGAGGAGGACCCGGACGTCTACCTGTGCTGCAACGCCATCGCATCGAAGGCGTGCGGTACAGGCTGGGAGATCACGGGCGACGGCGCAAACACCGAGACTGCCCGCGCATTCTTCGAAACGGGATCACGCGAGCGCCCCCTGATCGAGGCCTTACGCCTCGCGTTCCTGGACCTGAACCTCCTCGGAAACGCGTACCTCGAAGTCGCCAGAGACGGTCGCGACCGCCCGGCCGCGATCTGGTGGGTCCCGGCGCGCGAGATGCGCTGCCGCCGGAACGGAGACGGCTTCTGCCAGCGGACGTCGTCCGATCGCTACACGCTGTTCAACCCGTACACGCCTCGCGCCGAGGACCGCGCCGCCCTTCGGACTTCCGGAGCGTGGCACCGCACGGACGGAGGCGCCTGGGCGAACGAGGTCGTCGCCTTCCGCCTGCCGAATCCCAACAGCCGATACTACGGCCTCCCGCCGGCGTATCTGGCGGCGAAGGACATCCTGGCGGACGCCAGCGTGAAGGACAGCAACATCGCGTTCTTCCAGAACGGCATGATGCCGGACTACGTGCTGGCGGTGAAGGGCGGAACGCTGAGCGAGGGGACGATGGACGAAATCCGCGCGTTCCTGCGCGATGCGCACCGGGGCGCGGACCGGCATCACGGTATGGTTGTGATGGAGGCGCTCCCGTCCACGATGGGTGAAAACGTGAGCATGGAGCTCATCCCGATGCAGCAGGCGACGAAGGAGATGCCGTTCCTGGCTTACCGCCGCTTCGCCATCGAGAACAAGGTGCGGGCATTTCGCGTGCCGATGAGCAAGGCCGGCATCAACCAGGCGGGCCGCCTCGGCGACGCATCCGGGCGCGAGGAGACTGAGACGTTCAAGTCGGAGGTGGTGGAACCGCAGCAGACCATGATAGAACATATATTCGACTGTCTGCTCCGCGACGACTTCCTGGCGCCCGACCTGCGGTTCCGATTCAGGGAACTGGATCTCCGCGATACGGTGAGCCTGGCCGAAACGGCCAGTAAACTCGTGGGCGGCCAACCGGTGCTGACGGTGGAGGAAGCGCGCGCCATGCTGGGGTACCCGGCTGCGAAATAACCACAGAGGAAACGGAGGATCACCGAGGTGCACGGAGGGATGCACGTATGTCATGTTGAGCGCAGCGAAACATCTCAACGCGACGTCGAGATCCTTCGCTGCGCTCAGGATGACAAAATCGGACACTCTGCGTTCCTCAGCGTCCTCCGCGTCCTCTGCGGTAGATCCGGAGAAAGCGGAAATGCCAAAGCAAATCGTATATGGGGAGGTGCTCGTGCCGGACGAGGTGGATGGGCAGGGCGACGTGGTGCGCGCGCCGGAGATCGAGGCCGCGGCTCACCGGTTCCTCGCCGAAAGCGCCGTGGTGGGTGGGATGCACGAGCAATTCAGCGGAGTGGGCCGCGTGGTGGAGAGCTTCATCGCACGAAACGACGATGCGGATTTCGCGCCCGGAGCGTGGGTTCTGGGCGTTCAGTTGGGTGAAGACGCCTGGCGCCGCGTGCAGGAAGGCGCGTGGACCGGCTTTTCCGTGGGCGGCCGGGCCATACGGTCGCCCGTCAACGAGGGAGGGAGTCAGACATGAGCGCGGTATGGGGCACGAAAGGAGGAAAGATGCCGAACGAACTGAGCGAGATCGAGGTGGACGAAGTGTCGCTGGTGGATCGACCGGCGACGGGGAGGCGCTTCGTGATTTTCAAGCGTGGCGGTTTGCTGCGTCGCGCGTCGCCCGCCACCACAGAGAACATTTGTTCCCGTGAAGGCGGGCGGATGGAGGAACTCGAGAAGCGGACATCCGACGCCGAGCAGGCGCTGGCAGCCGTCCGAGACGCCGCCACCGAACTGGAACGCCGACTCGCCGCGGTGGAGGCCGGTTTCGCGCCGCGACAGTCGCAGGACACACCGAGTGCCGCACGCGGCCTGTGGGCCGGCGTGATCTGAGAGAGTCATTTCGAGCGTCGGAAGCGGGCGAGGCGCCCGCGCGACGGAAAGGGGAGAATCCGTGAACAACAATGAAGCCATTACCAAGGCGATCAGCACGACCACCATTTCAACAGGAGTGCTGAATCCCGACCAGGCCCAGGCGTTCGTGCAGCAGGTCTTCGAGGCGACGCCGATGCTCACCGCCGCACGCCGCGTTCTGATGGGCGCACGGAAGATGAACGTGGACAAGATCGGTGTGGGCTCGCGCCTGCTCCGCAAGCGTCCCGAAGGCACGACCGTCGCCGGAATGGCCACGCTGGCCGCCGCGCAGGTCCAACTGGACGCCGTGAACCTCTCCCTTCCGTGGGAGATCACGGAGGACGCCATCCGCTTCAACATGGAGGGTGAGCGCTTTGAGGAGACGGTCATCTCGCTGATGACGCGACAGGTGGGCGTTGACCTCAACGACCTGGCCTGGAACGGCAACACCGTGGCGCCGTCGCTCACCACCCTTTCGGCCGCACTGAGCTCCAGCGCGACGAGCATCTCCGTGGCCAGCACGGCCGGATATCCCGAGTCCGGCGTCCTGGAAATCGATAGCGAGCGGATCTTCTATGCGTCGCGGTCGACAGGCTCGTTCGGCAGCCTCATCCGCGGCTTTGACGGCACAGTGGCGGCCAATCACAGCAACAGCGCCACGGTCGGCATGGCGACCGACTGGCTGACCATCGCCCTCAACGGGTGGCTGAAGCAGTCGTCCACAACAGCGCACGTTATCGAAGGCTCAACCATCAGCGGCGGGGCGATGGACAAAGGGCAGTTCAAGGCTGCCATCGCCGCGATGCCCACCAAGTACCTGACCACCGCATCCGCCAACGGACTGCGCTGGATCATGCACCCGCGCACCGCATTCGCTTTCTACGACTCCCTCGTCGATCACGTCGCCTCTTCCGGCGACCTCATCCTGCTGGGCGCCGGCGGCAAGGCGCCATACGGCTACCCGATCCTCGAGGATCCCGCGGTTCCGATCGGCGCCCTGGTGTTCACCGACCCACGGAACCTCATCATCGGCCTCGCGACGGACGTGCGTGTGAGCCGCGACGTTGGCAGCAAGGACGTCATCTCACGTGGCGTCCGGTACTACCAGATCGACCTCGCGGCGGACGTGAAGATCGAGGAAGCGGACGCGATGGTCGTGACCACGGGAATCACGGTCTAGGTCTCGGGTGTCAGGTGTCGGGTGCCGGGAGACGGAAACCCGACACCCGGCACCCGGCACCTGACTAAGGAGGCATTTGATGGCTTATTGCCAGGCGGATTCGGTGAAAGGGCTGATCCCCGGAGTGGATCTGACGGTTCTGGGCGACGCGGCCGCCCAGAGCGGCGCGATTTCGTCCGCGATTGCATCCGCCACATCCGAGGTGGATGTGAGGTGCCGGCGCACGTTCGCCCCGCCATCGGAGGCGAGCGAACGACACATCGATGGCACCGGCGGGTTGCTGCTGCGCGTGCCGGATCTGGTCCGGCTGGACGGTGTGACTGTGGACGGATCGCCGATTCCATCGGCGACGGCCTATCCGCTGGACGGGCCGCCCTACCTGTGGATCGCCACGGGAGCGCGCATACCCGAGGGCGCCGGCAATGTGTCCATCGCCGGGATGTGGGGCTACGGCCCCGCGGTGCCTGAGGACATAGCGCGCGCCACCGCCTGCCTGTCCGCCGCCGAGATACTCACGCGAATCCAGGCGGACCGTTCCGACGGGGTGAAGACGCAGGTGACCGGCCTCGCCCGGGAGGAATTCCCGGACTGTGGGGCGTTCGGTGACACGATTCGCAATCTTCAGACAACCGCCGGTCGGCTGCTGCTGCCGTACCGGAGGTGGACGGTGTAGGGGCAAGGGTTGAAGCAACGGGGCTGAGGCCCGAGACGCGGAGTCGGGCATAGAGGACGACCTACCGTGGTCGGGTCTCAGCCCACGGGAGGCCGGTATGCATTTCACGACGACAGTTCGTGTGTGGCAGGCGGTTGGCGGCGTTGAGGGAGTCTTCGATCCGCTGCTCGCCACGTGGACCCTGAAGTTCGAGACGCGCGCCTTCGTGGAACCGCTTGGCGACAGCGCGGTGAAGACCCTCTTCGCCGACATGCGAGCGGAGGGCGCCCGAATCTGGCTGGACGGCGCCCATCCCGAGGTGGGATACCGATGGCTGATCAAGGACGTGGTCGACGGCGTCTTCTACCTCGTCGAACCGGCGGCGCCCCGGCGCTACGGCACCGGTATCCGCCACCTTGAGGCCAACGCGAGGCGTCTGCTGATGGGCCCGCCGGGCCTGTAGGTGTGAGGGGAGGTGCGGAATGGCAGCAAGATCATCGGTCGCGGATGCTCTGTCGGCGCTCGAAGAAGGTGTAAGGGCGCTTCAGGAGAGCACCGCGCGAGACGCCGTGAAAGCGCGGGATGGGCAGGCGGAACTGGCGCGGGCCGTGGCGGAACAGGCAACCGCGCACGCCGTGCTCACTCAGTGGATGAAGGACTGGACCGCGGAGGTGACAGCATGGCGGAATTGCATCGAGGGGCGGGTGGCGGCGGCGGACGCCCGGCTGGAGGGCGCCGGCCGGGACCTGGAGCAGGCGCGTGGCGCGATGAAAGTGGCTCTGTGGGTGTTCGGGACGGCCCTGACGCTCGTGACGGGGGTCTTCTCGGGGGTGATGGTCCGCGTCATCGGCGAAATGATGTCGCGAACCGCTCATTGATGCGGCGGCAATCCTGGGGTGCGCTGGTGCGGCGGCCGGAGGTGGACCGGCTGATACAGCTGGCGGCCGCCGCGGGGGTAGCCGTGTTTGGAGAGGCCGGCGCGCAGAGGACCGTCGCCGCGATGCGATGGCTGCTGGAATCGGCGATTCTGGCGGAACAGGGGCTGGCGCCGGCCGAGATGCCGGACCGGGGTAAGGAGGAACAGAGATGACGCAGTGGATGGAAATGGTATTCCGCGGCAGCCTGACGCTGCTGCAAAATGTTCTGCGAGACGCAGCGGCCGCGGCGACCTCGGACGACGTGGCAACCGCGAAGCGGCAGGTGAAATCCGAGATTCAACGCCACCGGCGGCTGCCGGGCACGCTTCGGCGGTGGCTGTGCCAAGAGGTGGACGCAATCGCGGCGTCGGACGCGGAGACGTTCCGCAAGCGCCTGTCCGAAGAGATAGACCGCCTCTCACACTAGGCGCTCAGACGGGTATTCTAGCGGTACGACCGGCGTCCCGCCGGTTTTGGGGACGGGAACCGGCGGGACGCCGGTCGTACCGTGACACTCGTGAAATGCCGATCCTACCGCGAAAGGGTGTCTATTCTGGCACTGAAATCCGGCAGTTTGAGGAACAGGCGCACAAAATAGAGAACGCTGACCGCGGTGAACTCCCAGACACGTTCATGGCTCATGAAGAACCAGACCAGGCCGAAGACGGCGATCGACTCGCCGAACGCAGCCGACACCATACCGCTTGTGACGACGTTCTGGGGGTTGGCGGCGCGCGCTAACAACAGGCCCTCAAGCACGATGCCGCTGACAAACGCGACCGCCGCCAGTATCTCCAGAGTACTGAGCACGGTCTTCATCTGGGGGTTGCGGGGCGGCGCAACACCGGTGACCAGATACGTAAGCCCGTAGTAAGCGCCAACGGCGGCCAGCATCGCCAGCCATTGGATCATCAGGAGCCGCTTGGTCGCATCAGCGCTTAGTGTGTTCATCGTAAGGGCTCCCCCGATCCTGTTTCACGCGCGCCCCAGAACCTCGAACACGTCGGACAGGCCGGCGACGCGAATCACCCTTGCCACCAGTGACCCGTCACGAACGACCAGCCGTGTGTCGGGATGCGCGTTGTGGATCGCCATCAGCGAGCGCAAGCCGCTGCTATCCATATACTTGACATCTGAAAGGTCGACAGTCAGGCCGCCGTCCGTCTGTCTCGCCGCGCCTTCGAGCCGCAACGCGAGTTCGGTCGCATTGCTTATATCAACCTCGCCCTTCACGGCGGCCACCGTCTGGTGGCCATCATTTTGAACATTCAGGCTGAACGTTGTGAGCCGCTCCATAGACTTGTCCTCCAACCGCCAACCGCGGCCAGGGACATTTTACTCCCGGCGTACCCGATTCGCCCACTAGTTGGGTGACGGGTATCGGGATCGGGGTTGCTCCCGACACCTGACACCCGTCACTTTTAGCCTGTTCGCTATTCGTGCGCCACGGGTTCGGCCTGGTGGGACTTGCTGGACGCCTCGGCCGCTTCGATGACCGCGATGTTGCGGCGGGCGCTTTCCGCGGTCACCGCCAGCGGAGCGCCCTCGAAGAGATGCGCCCCGAGCATGTCATAGTACGCCTGTCCGGCGTCCTTATAGTGCTTGCGTTCGAAGTTGACCTTCTTCTCCCAGAGCTCGCCGTCCAGGTATCGCCGTAGAGTGAACTCGCCGGTCCACTCGTGGCTCATCTGGATGGCGCCCTTCGTTCCGAGGATGCGGAATTTGTCCCGCGGCGCCGCATCGATGGAAGAAATGCGGACGTCAGCGTACTTGCCGGACTTGAAGCGGATGATGGCCTGGGTCTGGTCCTCGTTGGACACTTTGTCCCACACGCGCTTATGGAAGAAGCCGGTCACGTTTTCGATGGGGTCCGGGATCAGATCCAGCACCCAGTCGAGGAAGTGCACGCCCCAGTCGTACAGGTTTCCGCCGCTGATCTGCTTGTCGGCGCGCCACCAGTCGCCGGGAAAGTGAAAGCCCCCCATCCCTGCCTCGATGTGGAACACCTCTCCGATCTCGCCCTTGCGGATGATCTCCATCATGGCCAGGTGGTCGCCATCGTAGCGCCGGTTGTGAAACACGGAGAGCGTGACGCCCTTCGCCTTCGCCATCTCGATGCATGCGTCCGCCTCGGCGACGGTGATGGTGAACGGCTTTTCGCACACACAGTGCTTGCCCGCCGACACGATGTCCAGGTTCACCTTGCCGTGGAGGTTGTGCGGCAAAATGCAGACCGCGAGGTGCACGTCCGGATCAGCCAGAAGCTGATGGTAGTCGGTGAACGTCTTGATGCCGGGGAAATCCTCGCCGGCGGAAGCCGTTCGGGCGGGATCGAGGTCGCAGACGGCATAGGGGGTGAATCCGGCCGCTTTCATCCAGTTCAGGTGCAGGCGACCCATATTGAAGGCGCCGCCGTAGCCGATGACGGCTGCGTTGATGGTCTTGCTCACAGTATTGTTCTCCGCTCTCGATGGGGTTTGGTATGGCGCGGCCGGCGTATTGGAGGCCGCCGCCATGTCTATCATAGAGGCAGGAAACCCGCGCAGGTAAAGCAGACTCCTGCGTCTTCCGGTACGGCATCGCGGAACGTGACCGGCGGATTCCGCGTCATGAACACGGGAAACCATTAACCTTATCTATCACGGGAGATCTTCAGTATGACTACCCCTGCCCGCATCGCACTCGCTGCGGGGCTGTTCAGCGTCCTGGCGCCGGCGATGGCCCAAACCGCCGCCGTACCCCCTGTGCCGCCCGCGCCGACCTCGCCGAGCGCTGCCCAGCCCGAAATCCAATACGACACCTACTTCGAACCGTTTGACGACAACCCGGTGAGCCGTGTCAGAGATATCACGCCCCTGCCGCCGGCCACCCCGCTGTTCCGGGATTTCGATCCGCTGGACGGGCTTGACCAGTACGTGAAGGCCAGCCGAATAACGCTCACGAACAGAGCGGTCTTTGCTCTCCCCATCATGACCGTTCACGTGGGCCAGGAATTCGATGTCCCGTTCTATAAGCAGTCAGACGCACATATCAGCGGTGAAAACGTCTGGATTCGGTGTCCTTTCAACATCGCCAGGCCGCTGAGCGCGGCGCCAGCCGACTGGAAGGACTCCACGGTCGTCTTCAACGACAAGCCGAACCGCGCGTCCCTTGAGAACACCTTCGTCATCGTGCAATACACCGCGCGATCCTTCCGCGCCCGGGGCAACATGGCCAACATCCACTTCAAGGCGCTTGCGCCGGGCGAGTGCCGCCTCGAGGTCATCGATTTCGATGCATCCGACGACGTGACCTACGATCACGTTCTCTCGCTCGTTCGCGATGGCCTCATCACCGTACTCCCGTAACGCCGGCCGCAACGAAGATAGCCCGCGAAAGCGGGCTTCATACTGTGCAGTGCCGCGCCTTCCACACACTCTGAACGCAAGGCTCCGGCCCTTTCAGTGGCTTCGTCCGAGTCTTCATACATCAGGCGCCGGCATACACGTGCAATAGACGCCCTTCACGCGCTTCAGGGCACGCCGACCCAGCCCGCGGAAGCGGTCCGTGCGGTTCAAAGCCACCCGCACGGACCGGACCGAGCGTACACGTTCATTCACGGTCCAGCACAAATCGGGATGACTCATGTCAAAAAACGGTAGAGGGGACTCGGTCATTGACCGAGTCCCCTCTACCGTTTTGATTCCAAGCCCGTAAGGGTTTAGAACGCGATTGCGCCAACAGTACCATCGGCGGTGGCAGCGATAACGCTGTCGGTGCCGGCGGTGCGGCCGGTTGCGGCCAGCGCCTTGGCGCTGGGCGAGCCGAGGGCGACTTCAAGGGCACTGCTGCTAACAACGGTGCCGGCGACGTCCTGGGCATAGGTCACGCCACCCAGGCTGATCGGCTGAGCTGTGATGGCGGAACCGCTTGTCAGCGGGGTGCCACTCAGCGTCGGCACGCCGGTCGTCACGTCTACGGTGAGGATCTTGCCGGTAGAAGTACCGAAGATCACGGAGTTACCGTCCCACCACGCTTCGGAAACGGCGCCGGCGCCATGGGCAACCGTTGCCGACCCGTTGCCGGTCACTGCGTTGAACGGAAGGAGATCGGTGGCATTGGCGGAAAGGCCGAGGCCGCCATTGGCGATGACCGGGGAGATGGTTGTGGATGTGCCCACGGTGGCCTGATGGACACCGTCCGGGCGCAGGATCTCAAGGCCGGCGTCGGTGCCGACGGCTACGTAGCCGCCGAAGACCGCCGGGGCGCCGAGAATGGAGGTACCCGTGAGCGTTGCGAACGGGTTGGATGCGCCGCTAACAACCTTCACGACCGAGGCCGGGCCGGTTGCCGCGGTTACGGCGGCGTAGATGCCGTCGGCCGCGATAGCGGGGGTGCTGACCTTGGCGCCAAGCGCAAGGGCGGCAACGGAGGCGCCGGTTCCGGCGTCAACGATGGTCAGTTTGCCGGCGTCATCACCAACGGCGAGGACGGCCTGCGTACCAACCATACCGAAGACGGGGCGGCCGGTGACGGAACCCACGGCGGGAGCCGTGAATCCGGCAACGTCCGTCAAGTCAGCGGCGTTGAGGAGCTTGAGGGAAGTGCCCGCGGCGACGGCAACGACTTTGCCGGGGCCCGTGGACGGAGCGCCCGCGATGGCGCCGAGGCCGGTGCGGAGCGCGCCGGTGAACACCGATACCTTGGTGTCCGCCGGAGTGTAGTACGTGTTGTAGTCCTGATCAGAAACCGCCGAAGCGACTGTCTTGGTCAGGGTGGAAGCTCCGCCAGTCAGCGTGACGGCGATGGTGCCAACCGGGCCGGCGGCCGAGCCGCCGCTGGTCAGGATGATGGCGAACTCGCCACCGGTGTTACTCGTGCCCTGGTTGGCCCAGTCAGAGCCCGCCGCAGGCGTGAACGCTCCGAAAGTGACCTTAGTGGTGTCGTACTTCAGATGTACTTCCACGCCCGTCAGCTGGGTAGCGCCGTTCGTACCAAGGTCACCCACAATCTGCAGGGTGGCGGTACCCGTTCGCGTAGCCGCGGGGAGCACCTTCACGGAGGCATCCGTGCCGGCAAACGCCACTGCGGCCCCGGCCAGCAACAAGCCAGCCGTTACTAGGGTCTTGATGCTTGTCATTGTTGTCTTCTCCTGGATAATAAGGTGCACGAGGTCACTCGTTCACCGGGGCGTTAGTGGCGGTGCCGAGTTTCATCTTCGCCAGAAGCGCCACGTCGCCGACAGAGATGGTGCCGTCCCCATAGGACAGGCCGGCCGTGCCACCGTAGTTGGTGTGCGGCACATAGCCCGCGCCGTTCGGTGCAACGTCGCCAGCGATCTTGTTGTAGTCAGTCATGGCCGACTTGCCGAGCAGGCCGTTGGCCAGCTTGGCGATGTCGCCGACCGCGATGCCGCCGCCGGCAACAACATCACCAGGGCCCGCGGGGGCAACGGCGATCTTGTGCAGAGGAACAGACATTACGGTGCCGGAGACCGGCATGGTGGCCAGAACCGTCACCGGTTCGGCAACGACCGCTGAGCCGGCGGTGGCATCGGACGTGGCGCCTGTGTTGCCCGCACGGCTGTTGGTCGTGCTGCCGTCACCCGTGTTCGCGACGTTGTAGGTCGCCGGGCCGGCCAGGTCAATCACTTCACCGGCAACCGGGCCGGTTGCGGCCAGGGTCAGGCGGAGAAGGCCGATGGAGCTCGTCGGCTGGCCTACCGCGTTCGCCGTGGTGACGAACGGGCTGGTCCCGCGGACGATACCGACATAGAGGTTCGGGTTGGTGGCGCCGGTGCCCACGAACGTGGTGCCGGAAACAACAACCGGCACTTCGGTGCCGACGGGGAACGGGCTGAACGCCGAGCCATTGCCGCCCGGATCAGTTCCGACGCCGACTTTGGTGGTGTCGAAATTCAGTGTGAAGTCCAGGCCCCAAAGCTGAGTGGTGCCGCCGATGGCTGTCGCCGCGACCGGCAAGATCACGTTAGTTCCGGCCGAAGCCGCGCGGCTCTTAATAATCAAGTTGGCCGCGTTCGACTGGGGTGTGAGCAGAGCGATGCCCAACAGGGCAACGATCGGCACAACATACTTTCTCATTGGTTGCTCTCTCCTTTAAAGGGAAGATGTGATGCTACGGATTACACGTGATAGACGGCCCGCTCCCCGCCGTTGGCCGCGAGGACGCCGCTATCTCTTCCAGGGCTTTGGCATTGCGTCCCCGGCCTGCTCAGACTCCCGTTGGCTGAAGCCGTTGCACCAGGTTCCACCCCCTCCGAGGCGCGCGCCAAGTCCCTTTTTGTGTTATCAGTAAAATATACAAGCGTCACACGCCAAATCCTACATGGTTTTTCTGCATTTCAAACATGAACTTCATGCTTGAACCGGTTCGGACCGCGCGTGAACTCTCCTTATCGTCCATGGGCCTCCCGGCCCTGGCCGGCAAATGGCCACAGTGTACCCGTTTCGGGCCGTCTTCCCACACAGCCACAGCGTAGAGACGCGCCGCCCGACGGGCGCGTTCCCAGTATTAGGGCTGAGGGCCGAGGGCTGAGGGCCGGGGGCTGAGGGTTGGGGGCTGAGGGCTGAGGGCTGAGGGCTGAGGGCTGAGGGCTGAGGGCTGAGGGCCGGGGGGGAGAGAGGATGGTGGGGTGTTTGCGCGGGTCCGGGATTCCGGCACCCGACACCCGACACCTGGCGCCTAGTTGAGCGTCGTCTCGAAACCGTGGATGAAGCGCAGGATGCGGATCGCATCGTCCACCTTCACCTTGCCGTCCGGCGCCCCGGCCGGAGACACGTCGCCGTTGACGATGCTCGACCGATCGCCCGTGCCCAACTGCACGCCCCCCGAAAGCTGGAGCGCCATCACCACGTCCCCGAGGCCCACGACGCCGTCACCGTTGACGTCGCCCGGCATGCGGAACGTGATGACCAGCGGGACGCCCACGCCGGCGTCGATCGGGGCGCCATCCGACGCGCCGAGGATGAGCTCCGGCATGCTCCGGCCGTTCACGGTATAGGGCGCCAATCGCACGGTCGTCGATCCTGTCGCGCCGGGGGCCACGGCGAAACTCAGGCGGAGCGCAGTGGCCGGCACAACTTTCGACGATGATCCGGCCGGATTCGACGGGTTTTTCACATATCCGAAAACGACAACGCCCAGCTGCGAGGGGTTCATCCGGAAGAGGTCCGCGTCCCTGGGAATCGTCTCGCCCGGAAACGGCGTGGATGCGCCGGTCCAATAGGATTGGGGGGCCGATGTGTCCTGGGTGGGCAGCAGGGTCAGGACGACCGGATCGTAGGTGAGCGCCGCCTGCAGCGCGTACACATTGTTGAGGTCCGGCGTCAGCGTAACTGAGACGGTCACCGTCCCGCCGGGCGACGCATTGGCGGGGCCGGTCAGGGCAACGGTGCCTGCGCGTGCCGCGCCGCCTGTCATCAACCCCGCGATGGCGCCGGCCGCCAATATCCGCGCTGCGTTCATGATTCGTGCCTCCAGGACAACCCCGCGTCTAGCTCCAATAACGTTCCGTTAAGGCCATTTCGCGCTCTCACGTCCGTGGGATGTATCCCACGGGGCTCGGCGTGGCAGGTCCCTTCACCGAACGGTATTGCATCTAGCTCCCATGGTATCGCGTCACGACACGCTTTTCAACGGTTGAACGCCAAAGCCGCGGCGACAGGCGCCGGACGCGGGTTCCACAAGGGATGCCACGTCCATCAGCGGGCGCGGTTATGGCGAGAGGGGCGGTGTTATCCAGGCGGAGCGGGGCAACGGGGGGCCCCTCGCCCCGGCAGGCTACAGTTTGCGGTCCACGGCGTCGGCGATCCGCCGCAGCTGGTCCATCAGCGTCTGGAACGCCGGCCCGTTGAGGCTTTGCGCGCCATCGGAGGCGGCGTGCGCGGGGTCCGGGTGGACCTCTATCAGCAGGCCATCACAGCCGGCGGCCAGGCCGGCCCGGGCGATGGCCGGAACGTATGCCGATTTGCCGGTCGCGTGGCTCGGGTCGAGGACGATGGGAAGGTGGGTAAGGCTCTTCAGCACCGGGATGGCGTTGATGTCCGTGGTGTTGCGGCAGGAATCCTCGAAGGTCTGGATGCCGCGCTCCACCATGATCACTTGCGTGTTGCCGCCGGCCATCAGGTATTCTGCGCTCATCACGAAATCCTTGATCTTGGTGCCGAAGCCGCGTTTCAGCATCACCGGCGTGCGCGTCTGCCCCACGGCTTTCAGCAGGGCGTAATTCTGCACGTTTCGCGCCCCTATCTGCAGGCAGTCCGCGTAGCGGTCCACCAGCTCCACCTCGGTCTCCGACATCACTTCGGTGACGACGGGCATACCGGTTTCGGCGCGCACTTCCGCCAGAATCTTGAGCCCTTCCTCCCCCATCCCCTGGAACGCGTAGGGGGACGTTCGGGGTTTGAAGGCGCCGCCCCGGAGGGCACGCGCGCCGGCGGCTTTGACGATGTCGGCGCTCAGCCGCATCTGAGGGAGCGATTCCACGCTGCACGGCCCGGCGGCCACCGAGGAATATCCCCCGCCGAATTTCGCCTCGCCGATCATTACGATGGAGTCTTCGGGATGATAGGTGCGGCTGGCCAGCTTCCAGGGATTGCTGATCAGTTCGGCGCGATCCACGCCCGGCATCGCGTTGAAGTGATTCGCCAGTTCGGCCTTGTCCATCCCGACTTCGCCGAGAACCGCGATAACCTTGCGCTCAACGCCGGGGTTTTCAAAAGGCCGCAGGCCGAGATTCGTGATCTCCTGCTTTACCGCTTCCACTTCTTCGGGCCGGGCGCCCGTATTCATAATGACAATCATCGATCCGTGTTCCTCTCAAGGCGCCGCCGCGCCGTTCATGCGTTTACCCAATTGTAACGCATCGGAACAAGCGGTAGTTGCCAGGCAAACGTCCGGCGGCGAAATCCGGTGTTCAACCCGCCGCGTTCAACGCTCCCCCGGCCGCGATCTCCATCTCGGTTACATCGGGTTCCTCGCCGGTCCAGATGCGGAAACTCTCCGCGCCCTGTTCCACCAGCATCGCCAGGCCGTTGCGCGCCCGGCACCCGCGCGCGCGCACTTCGCGCACGAGGCGCGTTTCGGCGGGGACATAGATCGTGTCGAACACATAGCAGTCGTTGGGAAGGTGCGCAGTCCAAGGGAAAGGGGTGGCATCGGCGTCTCGTAGGCCCACTGTGGTGCAGTTGATGACAACGTTCGCGTCTTCAACCGCGTCCCGGGCGTCCTGCTCGTAGAGCGCGTGGGCCTGGACGCGCTCCTGCTCCCACATCGTGTTGACCGCCGCGGCGAGGGACTCCGCGCGATCCACCGTCCGATTGAGGATGATCGCCTCGCCGCCCTCCAGCATCACCGCCTGAACGGCGGCGCGGGCCGCGCCGCCCGCGCCGATAATGACGGTGAGGCCATCCAGGCGAACGCCGTCGCGCGCGAGGGCCCGGAGAAGCCCGGCGACGTCCGTGTTGTCGCCGCGGAGCACCCCGCGGTCCATCCAGACGGTGTTCACCGCGCCCACGGCGGCGGCGACGGGTGAGAGATCGTCCACGACGGCCAGCATCGATTCCTTGTGGGGCACGGTGACGTTTAAACCGCCGAGGCCCGCGGCAAAGAGGCCGCGAACAGCGGAATCCAACTCCTCCAGGGCGATGGGGAATGGCACGTAGACGGCATCCATGCCCAGCGCGGCGAACGCGGCATTGTGCATGGCGGGCGACAAGCTGTGTTCCACAGGCCACCCTGTGACGCCATAGACACGCGTAGCGCCGGTGATAGAGCTCACCTTAGCCGCCTCCCGCGAGCGGAACCGCTCCACCGAATGAATTCGGTGGCTGGGCGCCTGAATGTCGGCTGAAGCCGACTGCCGGGTGTCTCCGTGCGTCGGCTTCAGCCGACATCGCCCGCATAGGCACCGTCTTCAACCGGTGGCTGGCGGTCTCCCATACGCTGCCACGCTTCGTCATCACATCCCCGTCACGCCGCCGGCGGGCGTGTCCGTCACGTCGAACGGCTTCTGGATACCGTATTTCTGGCAGAGAACGGTGAGCTGCTGGTCCGCCGCGGCGAGCGCGCGGTCTTTCCGCGAGCCCAGACTGCCCTTCATGCCGCTCAACTGTCCCGCGAGCGCCTGCGCCTGGCCCGGATCCGCCTTCGCCTGTTGCATGATCTGGCCGATCTGGATCATCGCGCCGGCGTATTCGTAGAAAGCGCTGTTATACGATTGGGCAAACGGCATCGCCGGCGCGGGGATCGGGGTCGTGGCCTTGAGCTGGTCGTCCAGCGCCTTGAGTTTGCCCACGTAGGAACCGATCGCCTGCTGCGCCTGGTCGGGCGTCTCAGTCTTGCTCTTTTCCTTGGCGGCGGCTTCCACGCTGGGATCATCGCCCCAAACCCAATTCATGGATTCCGGCACCGGATTGCCGACGCCCGCCTTCAGCAGCTCCATGGCGAACAGCGCGACGGTGAGGTCGTTCACCACTCGCTGGCGCTCCTTCTCGATGTAGGAGACCTTCTGCAGGTACGCCTCCACCGCTTTCTTGTTCGGGTCTTCGGGCGCGAGCTTCGGCGGCTGGGCGCGCGGAGCTTCTGTGACAGGAGGGCCCGGAAGCGGCGCGGCCGGGGTCGGCGCTGCGGTTACCGGCGGGCCAGGGGGGGGAGGGAGCGCGGTGTTCGCCTGTGTCACCGGCTTGCGGAGCGCCATGAACAGCACGATGCCCAGCACAAGGACGATGGCGGCGAGCACTCCGGCGAGCGCGTACGGCCGGCGGGAAGCGGTCACCGGCGTCACGGTGGGCGGCGCGGGCCGGGCGCCGGACATCGTCGTCCGGTCGCGCGGTAAAGCCTTGCCGCATTTGGGACAGGCGAACCCTTCATCCGGGATTTCCTGGTTACAATGTGGACAGATCATGGCATTTCCCCCCTTGTGGAATCGATGTATGCACGGTAATGGGACGCGCGCCGCCGCGCGGATGTTCCGCACTCAACCGGATGGTAGGGGATGCGCCGCGCGAATGGCCAATGCCGTGCCTGCGTTGATCGGGCAAGACTGGGACGTCGGCTGTTGTACGCCCGTCAATATACGGCTCTGAACCCGGTGTCCCGTCAAAGGACGGTCTATGTTTCTGCCACGGTAGTGTCGGCGTCCTCGCCGACAACGGCGCGGAGTGCCTCCCGATTCGCTGGCGGGCGCGGAGCGCCTCCCTATTCGCTGGCGGGCGCGGAGCGCCTCCCCATTCGCTGGCGGGCCCTGCGGGCCGATTGTCGGCGAGGACGCCGACACTACCAGGGGATGCTACCTTGACGCAACACTACCGTTGCAGCACATACGCCGTCAGCGGTTCCAGCTTCAGCTTGCCCTGCACCGACCCCGGTTGGCCGGAGCCGGCTCCGCTTCCACCCAAGGCGACCGACCATTGCCCGCTGGGCAGTTCGATGTCATCCCTCTGCCGGCTGCCGTGGAGCACCACCAGGATTTCCTTCCACGGGTCGCCCACCTTTGAGCCGTCCAGGCGGAACGCGACGGTCCCGGGCGGCGTAGTCTCGACCGGCAGGAACGTGAGGGCAGTCTTCACCTGCGTCTTGCTCCACAGGCGAAAGGCGGGATGGGCGCGCCGCAGGGCGATGAGCCCGCGCAAGTAGTCGTGCATCTCCGCGTACTCGGGGGCGCGCGACCAATCGTACCGGTTCAACGCGTCGCCGCCGTTGTAGGAGTTGTTGCTCATCCGCTTGGTGCGCCCGATTTCAACCCCGCCTTCAAGGAAGGGAATGCCCTGCGACAAAAGCACCGCCGCGTACGCCAGCCGAACAGCGGACTCCCTCGTCCCGGCGTCCGCATCGGGCATACTGAGCGCCACCTTGTCGCGGAAAGTCATATTATCGTGCGCCGAAACATAGTTCAGCGACTCCGCCGGGGCATCGGCGAAATCGTCGATCGCGCCGGTCACGGCGTTCTCCAGCGACCGCCGATTCACAGGCCCGCCCATCGCGAAGCCCGGCGCCGGACCATCCAGTTCGCCGCGTACCGTCCCACGGAAATTGTCGTTGAACACCGCGACCGGCGTGCCACGCTGAGCGCCCTTCCCGAAGCGCGTCGGGCCGCCTCCGGTCCACGGCTCGCCCGTGATAACGGCATCGGGGTTCACCGCGCGGATCGCTTTCGCAAGATCGCGAACGGTTTCCGGCGTGAACATCCCCAGCAGATCGAAGCGAAATCCGTCCACGCGGTACTCGCGCGCCCAATAGACCAGGCTGTCGCGCACGAACTTGCGGACCATCGGGTGGTCGTCGTTCATCGCGTTGCCCACGCCGGACTCGTTCAGCACGTCACCACGGTCATTGGTCCGGAAGTAGTAATACGGCACAGTCTGCCAAAACGCCGACTGGTCGCCCTCGCTGGGAACTGTGTGGTTGTACACCACGTCCATGATCGCCCCGAGGCCGGCGCGGTGGAAGCCGATGAACATGCTCTTGGCTTCGCGGATGGCGGCCAGCGGATCCTCGCGACGGACGGCGTATTGCTCTTCCGGAACGTTGAAGAGCGTCGTCTCGTAACCCCAGCCGTACATTTCGGAATGCGCCGGGTTGAAATCCTGCATGGGTAGAATCTGGACGTGGGTAACGCCGAGGCCCTTCAGGTAATCGAGGCCCGTCGGGAAAGCCGTGCCGGGAATTCGGGACCCCTTCTCAACCATACCAAGGTATTTGCCGCGCCACTCCGGCTTGACACCGCTTTGGGGATCAATCGTGTAGTCGCGGACGTGCACTTCGTACACAACGGCGTCCGTTGCCTTCCGGCCGGCAAATGGCCGCTTCCCGGGCCACCCCGGGGGATTCGTCCGGGAAAGATCTACGACAATGGACCGTTTCGCGTCGGGACTGGCCGCGTAGCCGTTGATGTCCGCTGCGATTCGCTCGCCACCGCGCGACTCGAAACTGTACTGGTAATACGCGCCGTGAAGGTCCCCGCGCACTGTGGCGTACCACACGCACGCGGGAGAGCGCTTCATCGCGATGGTCCTGGCAGTCGGCGATTTCGCCGAGCCGAACAGCAGCAGGTCGGCGCGCTTCGAAACGGGGCTCCAGACCTTGAATGTGGTACAGGCCGCCGACCACCGCGAGCCCAGATCCGTGCCTCGATAGTCGAAAATTGGGTTGGACAGGACCTCGCGCGCGAAAACCGGCCGCACCGGATCGTCACCAACCTGCACAGTCATCGTCTCAGCCACGTCCTGCGGTTTGAGCGGATCGGCAAGAATCACATGGAATGACTCGTAGGCCGCCTCCTGCGCGGAAGCGGGCACATTGATCAGGACGGGCAGCGAATCCGGAGCAGCCACCTCCGCCGGGTTGTTAATGGAATCCCGGATCGTCCTGTGCTCAAAATCTACGACAAACCGGACAATGCGCTCCGAAGGCACATCGATCGGGATGTTGGCGCCGTGGTCCGCAAAGCCGGCCCCGTAATTCTCGTCCCAACTCCCCCCGCGGGCGACCTTGTACTCGTAGTGACCCGCGCGAAGTTTCACTACCAGTTCGAAGACGTTGTCGCTCGAGTGGAACATGCCTCCGGTGGCGCCGGTCGGATCCCATTCCGTGCCGCCGAGCGCCGCCTGGATTGTCCCCACCACCACAACCTTGTTGGGATCGCGCCCCGTGCCGGCCTTCTGCGCGCCGACGACTTCCTTGACCGCGGCCTCCTTGCCGGCGACGCGCACCCGGATGCGACCGGCAACGTCCCCAACCTTCGCGGCCTGCGGAATCCAGACGGTGATCTCATCGAACTTGTCCAGGAACGCCGGACCGGACCACGGTTCCGCCGCAACTGCGGCGCCCTGCGCGAAAGGCGCCGCCACGATGGCACAGGCAAGCGAGCAAACAACGGATTTCATGCCGGGTCTTCTCCTGGGGAGCGGGAATGCGGAAATCAGCGGTTGGATCGGCAACCAAAGCCTTGATAGGGCTCGCGTAGAGGCAAAACGATGAGGGCTTTCGGCTTCCATGACGGTGCGGCGGCCGAGACTAATGCTTCACAACCGCTTCAGTAATTATTGCCGCTTCCGTCATCCCCAGTTTGGCGTTCTCCAGGCGAGCCAAACCATCCCAGAGGAGGCTTGGGGCAGCGCGGAAATCCAGCACCACGCCGGCACCCGGCCCGCGACCGGATCGCTCTTGTACGTCCGCCAACTGATTCAGACTCCTCACCAGGCTGCTCAGGCGGTCCGGCACCTTGCCATCGGCGTCAGGAAGGCCGCTTGTCAGATCCGGAAGGGCCGCGAGCCAGGCGTAGGCCGAGGGGTTCTGCAGCATCGGAATGAATCCAGCGCAGATGGCGACATCCGCCGTGGGGATGGCGTCCATCTCTTCCTGTCGCTGGATTTCAAGCGCTGAAAACAAATGTACCCTGCCCGGCCACGACTTCCTGGACGCTGCTATCAGGTCCTTCAGCAACGACCCGTCCTCCTTCATGCGGACCGTGGACCAGGCGTTGTCCAGAGCGTTCAGATCGATGTACTCCGAGAACGTGGGAATGCGGATGGGCGAGTAGTATGACGTGCCGAAGTCGCCGGGATCGGTGCTATGTTCCTTTATGAAGGCGGCCCGTTGCGGCACGCCAAAACCGAGCGCCGGCGGACCATAGAGCAACATCCCAGGGCTGGAGGAAAAATAGTGGGGCACGGAGACGCGCGACCACTCGGCGAAAGCAACGCCCGACAACCCACGATATCCCTTTAACTCGTCCAGGACGCCAAGCAATCGAGCCCTGACCGTTGAGTCGGAGGGCTTTACCATGTCCGAAAAGAGAAAAGCGTCGTCCCCGAACAGCCGGCCATAGTCCCATGTGTTGTGCTCGGCGAGGTGAGCCAGGTGCGCGTTCGTCCATTCGCGCCGCCCCTGGCCGCTCCAGTCCGTGTCAACCAACTCCGGCCGCTTGCGCAGCCAGTGCAGGTCGCCACCGCCGGGGTGCCGCCAAGCCAGCGTGTGCAATACCGCTACCACGCGCACCTTCTGAGCGGCCGCCTGGGAGAGGACATCCGCCAGTACGTCCTTTTCCTTTGCCGTCGGCAAAAGCGGGAACTGCTTGCTGGGGTACAGCGTGTATCCATCCCACAGGACCGGCAGATAGAGCGTGTTCAGGCCCTTGCGCTTCATCTGCGCGAACAGCCGTGGCCATTCCGAGCGCGACAGTGGTGGAACCGCCACGGCGCGGGTCTTCGCTGTCAGGACGATCGGCTCATCCGGCTTCACCGCGGGTGGATCGAAATCTCCAGCCTTCCTGGCAGTCGCGAAGGCGATACTGGAGGGTGAAACGCGCGTAGACAGGCTCTGCACTTTGTAGCGGCCCAGATTGGGAACCTCCACGGTTGCCCGGACCACGAAGTCCATCACCTCGGCCTTTTGTAGCAACTGCTGCCCGATGGGCGAGTCCGGATCCGGGCTATCGCCGTTTCGGCCCGACCGCATCCTTTGCAAAACGTCTGCCTGTTGTTCTGATGTCAGGTCCGCGAATTTCATCCGCTCAATCACTGCCGGACCATTGGGACCTTTTGCTTTCTCCACCATCCCGTTTATCTGGTCTGCGTCGGGTCCGGGCGGTCCGTCCGGGTCCGTCTGCAGAAGGTGGAGGAGGCGTTCCTCGAACGTGGAATCGTCCGGTTTTGGGCTCAGCATCTTGTTGAGAAGCGCGTCGCGGTCCTTATTCAGCGTGTCTATCTGCTCTTTCCATCGGGCGAGCGTTGGCGCAAGCGGTTCGCGATCGAAGGTCAGGAGGATAGCGTCTCCCACGCGCCGCCATGCCCCCTGAACGTCAAACGCCATCACGCGGAGCACGTCCCCGCAGCGCAATTTCGCATCGCCGATGAACATCACGTTGTACCCGGCGAAGCGCGGATCCACGCGCAGGGCCAGGCCGGTCGCCTTGGCCGCGGTCTCCACGGCCTTGTCCAGCTTCAGGACCCCGGACACCCCAATGGGGGCGTCGAGCGACTTGTCATCGAAAACGAGGTCGCCCGCTTTCAGCTTGGCGGGCACGGATGTCAGGATCGGAAACGTGTAGCCACTCGGCGCGGTGGGGAACTCCGGCACACTCATCATCTTGCCGGATCTATCCAGCCCATAGATGTAGATCTCATCCGGGGGTGTGTGCCCAGCTTCGGACGGCAAGTAGATGTCGTCGAAAGCGAGATGAAGCCAGAAGGAGCACTTCTCGATGGGTAGGATGCCGTCGAAATCGCGCGTACGGCCCGGTGCGGAACCGTAAGTTGGGGGCGGAGTGGCGGTGAAAAGCCTTGTCGGAGCGCGAAACGCCGCGCGAAGGACGGTTTGCTGCTCCTTGCCGAGGTCATCGAAGCGCAAGCCGGACGCCGTGGCCTTCCGAAGTTGGTCGTCGCTGAGCGTGCGCATCCAGTGCGGTAGGAGCACCATGGGCGTAACGGCATCGAGCACGTCCGGCACATTGGGCTGCTCGTTGATCTGCCACTGGTGTTCACGGCCGATGGTCCAGATGCCCCCCAGCGCAACGGGAATCAGTGTCTCGTGGCCGGCGTCATATGTTGCCTTTGCGGTTGGCGGCGGGTCCGGATCGAGGCGATCGGAGTAGGCGTCGGCAATGGCGTACAACGCTTGCTTGAAGGTCTTGCCCTCCAGTTTCAACGCGGGCCGCGGGCGCCCCATGGCCGGTCCGAGGGAGACGGCAACCAGTGGAACCGGCTTTCCCGCGGCGTATCGCTCCAACGCGTTCGGGAAATAGACACGGTCCGCGGCAATGGGTGGCTTGGGGACCGCGGGCGGCTGCGCGTGCGACGGGCTCAATGGAACCGTGCATGCGATGAATAGGGCGAGCGGGTATCGGCGCATCATAGTCTCCTCCGGGTGTTGCGTTGGATTACCGGCAGAACAATTGACGACACGATGAAACGGGAAAGTTCATCCCTGGGCTCATCCTAACGCGCCGAGGTTCCCATGGCCGCGCTATGCACAGCATAACGGCGTGAATTGCATTCGGCGCCCAAGCCGTGATCTCGTCCGGCTAATCGAGAAACGCGGGCCCGGACCACGCGTCGCCGGTATTGGGGGCGGCCCAAGCGAAAGCCGCCGCCACGATGGCACAGGCAAGCGAGCAAACAACGGATTTCATGCCGGGTGTTCTCCTGGGGAGCGGGAATGCGGCTGGCCATAGCCAGTCCCGAAATCTAGAACATGTATATTACGACTCAGGCGATGCCGTTGGCGCAGAGTGAGGAAGTCTGCAGCGCTGATCCGGAATTATCGTCGCTCGCGCCTTGCGTTTACATATATGATTAACGCGGAGACTGATCTCGCGCCATCCGTGATGGAGTCGACACTCCTATGAACTATCAGGACACCATAACCATTGAGCCCGGCAAGCGTGGCGGGAGGCCATGTGTACGTGGGATGCGTATCGCAGTTTCAGACGTGCTTGGCTGGCTTTCCAACGGTATGAGCCATGCGCAAATTCTGAGTGACTTCCCGGAGTTGACTGAGGACGGCATCTTCGCCTGCCTGGCTTACGCCGCCGATCGAGAACGTCGCCTGGTGACCGCCACACCGTGAAACTTCTGTTCGACCAGAATCTCAGTTGCAAACTCTGCTCTCGATTGGCGGACGTGTATCCGGGTTCCGATCAAGTCCGAAGCCTTGGACTGGGTGAGGCAGATGACCGCGCTGTCTGGGAGTTCGCCAAATCAAACGGCTTAACGATCGGGTCGCAGGATTCGGACTTTGCGGACATGGCCGCACTGTATGGCTCTCCAGCGAAAGTCATCTGGCTGCGGTGTGGCAACCAACCGACTGATGCTGATTGCAAGCTCATCCGCGATCAGGCCCGGGCTATCGCTGATTTCGAATTGGAGAAGACCGCTGCCTGCCTCGAGATCTTTTAGCAGAGATTCCAGCGCACCCGTACACACGTTACCGGCATCGCCGCTCTGCGGTCGGTCCTTGACACCAATCCCCACCCGGCCATAGAATGCGTGCATGCATTCACGGCGCTCACCCGGTTCCTCGGCCACCGTCGCCGCGCCCTCCCGTACCTCCCGAAATGGGGTCAGCGGCGCCGGCGCGGTCGTGCGTGATTCATCCGTGGACGCGACCCTTTCATGGACTGCCCACCCCGCCCGATTGCACCCCCTTAAGGCGCTCGCGGCGTTCGCCGCCGTCTCCCTCACGTGGTGGATTGCGCTCCTGGCATTTGGCAGCCCGCTCATGGCGATGGTCGGCAGCATCGCGCTGCTTGGCTCCGTGGCCGAGGCGCTTTTCCCGATTCACCATCGCGTCACGGAATCCGGCGTCTTCACCCGCTGTGCGTGGCAGATGCGCCAGATGTCATGGGATTCCGTGAAGGGCGCGTGGATGGGCGCCGACGGCATCCATTTGAGCCCGTTCACCCGCGATACCCGGCTTGGGCGCATGCGCGGGGTAACGCTGCGATTTTCCGATGGCAATAACGGCGCTGTGATCGAGGCCGTTCGCCGCCATCTGAAGCGAGAAGCGACATGAAAGAGGAAACTCTCAGTCCCGAGGAACGCGAGCGTGCGCTGGGAATCATCGCCGAACGCATCCGCCGCTACCACCTCGAAACGCCTGCCATCCTCTTCCTTGAGATAAACCGGCCCCTTGCCGACATGGCCGGACTGGCCGCTCACAGCGTGACGCCTCTCTTCGGGGCGTTCACCGGGCTGGACACCGCGGAACGCTATGCCTCGCTTCTGGGCGACAAAGCGGCCCTCGATAGTTTGATCAACCGCCTCGAAGAATCCCGCGACTCCCGGTCCGCGCGTCCCGACGCGAAGCCCGGACCCCCGCGCCAGGATCTCGAAACCCGAAATTCGGAACCAATCTGATGCAACACGCAACTACGACCGTATTCGTCATGCTGTTAGCCCTCGCCGGGCTGATCCTGCACGCGATCTTCGCGGCAAGAGCCGGCAAGAGCCTGTTCATACGGCGCATTCCCGGCCTCTCGGCGATTGAGGAAGCGGTCGGGCGCGCCGCCGAGATGGGCAAGCCGATGCTGTTTGCCACGGGGTTGTCCGGCTTCGATATCGACGGGCTGCAGGCCCTCGCCGTTTGCGGCCACGTGGCCCGCATCGCCGCAAGATACGCAACCCGCCTGATCCTTACCGTGGCCGACGCTCAGTTATACGCCATTGGCGAGGAAATGATGCGTGACGCGTACCAGCGCGCAGGCAGGCCGGAACTCTTCCAGGCCGAGGACGTCCGGTTCCTGAGCGATCAGCAGTTCACGTTCGCCTCCGCCGCGGCCGGCATTATGTATCGCGAGAATGTCGCCAGCAACTTCTTCTTCGGCTACTACTACGCCGAAGCGCTCATCTTGTCCGAAGCCGGGCAGAGCATCGGCGCCATGCAAGTCGCGGGCACGCCGGCGACCACCCAGCTTCCATTCTTTATCGTCTCGTGCGACTATACAATCATGGCGGAGGAATACTACGCCACCACGGCATACCTCACGCGCGAACCGACTCTGCTGGGCAGCGTCATCGGGCAGGATCGCGGCAAGATCCTCCTCCTGTGCCTCATCATCATCGGGACGATCATGCTCACGCTCGCGCCGCAGGCCGCAACGGTTCAGCAGATAATCAACTGGTTCCCGAAACCCTAGGACGCGCACGGATACCGAATACAGCCTATGTTACAGTTTTTTAGTACGCCACAGCACGGTTGGAAGCTGGCCCTGTGTGTTATCGGCACCATCGTCGTCTTTGTGGCGATCATGGCGCTCATTCACCCGACCGCCAACGCTGTAAAGAAGCGGATCACAATGGTCCTCGCCTTTGCCGGCGGGTTGTTGTACCTGCTGGAATTCATCGTCCCAGCCAACGTTTACATCGGCCGGACGGTTCATAAGGTCGATGGCAAGGACTACAGCGCCGTGGTGACCTCGGCCGGCCCGAACACTCCGGGCGCGGCTTTTCAGCCGGGTGACACGTTCCTGAAGTGGGGAAAAGCCGCGACGCCTGACCACGACGCACTCAACGCCGCCATTGCTAACGCCGCCGCCGGCCAGATTGTCCCGGTAACCGTGCTGCGCAACAACGCGCCGGCCAGTGTGACGTTCACGATGCCGCCGGCCCCGAAGCCGGCCGCCGGCGAAGGAGACAATGTCCCACCGGTAACGGCGGAAAAGCTGGGGTTGTCGGTACAGGACACAGGCAACCCTTTCACCCCGTTCATGGCGCCCCTCGGCAGCGCACTGCGCATCTTCCTCGCCCTGGCCCTGTTGCTGGGCATCGTGAACCTCTTCCGGGTGAACGGCCGGACGTTGTTCCGCCGCCGCGCCGGATCGTGGTATGCGCTGGCCTTCTTCTTCGGCTTCTTCGCGATGGTGACGGTTTGGGCGCTGACCTACTACCACCCGGGAGTCTCGGAAAAGGTGGCGCAGACGGCGTCCACCGCTACCGAGCACTTTGTTCCGGGGAGAATGGGTCAGTACTCCGGGTGGTACAACGTGGTGTACAACGGCGGATTCAACGCGCTGGGTTCCACGATGTTCTCGCTGCTGGCGTTCTTCATCGTGAGCGCCGCCTATCGCGCGTTCCGGGTACGCAGTTTTGAATCCATCCTGCTGCTGGGTTCGGCGTTGATCATGATGCTGGGCCTCACACCATTGGGAACACACTTCATCACAGGCAGCATCCCGCTGGACAGTCCGTACTCGTTCCTGAAGCTGGAGCGGATCTCGGAGTGGATCCTGCTGGTGCTGAATGGGGCGGCGCAGCGCGCGCTGCTCTTCGGCATCGCCGTTGGTCTGATGGCCACGAGTCTGCGCATCTGGCTCAGCCTCGAACGCGGCCAGTTCTTTGACGCGGAAATGTAAAACGTAGGGTCTAGGGTACAGGGTCTAGGGTCTATGAGAGGCCCTTAACCCTAACCCCTGGACCCTAGACCCTTTACCCCGAAAACTATGGGAAACATCGACAGACGAATACTGTACCTGATCGCCTTACTGGTGATGGCGCTGCCGCTCTTTATGAATGTGCCGCTGCCCGTGGCGAAGAACCCGAACTCGCTGAATTTCTTCAACAGAATCCAGAACCTGGACCAGTCGAACGGCAAGAACATCATACTTCTGTGCGCGAATTTTTCGCCTGACACCAAAGGTGAGTCGATACCGCAAGCCGCTTCCGTCGTCCGGCATATGCTTACTGTTGGGAAGAAGTTCGCCATATTCACGTTCAACTCCGGCACTCCGGCAGGCCAGGAACTGGCCAATACGGAAGTCCAGGACGTCGCAAACGAGTTGAACGCGAAGAACCCCGGCGGCAAGCAGTTGACGTATGGGGTGGACTGGGTGAATCTGGGCTACAAGCCGGCAACCCTGCCCATCCTGCAATCGCTTCCCCGCGATATCCCCGGCTGGTTCGGTCACGATTCCCGCGGCACGCTGCTAGCGGACATCCCCGTGATGAAGGGCATCAAGGACTACCACGACATCGGCCTGGTGATCGACGTATCGCCATCGGCAACGTATCTCTGGTTGATGCCGGCGATCACGGACAAATACCGGAAGCCGCTTCTGCTCGCGCCTACATCCGTTATGGTTCCGGACATTTATCCGTTCGTGAAATCCGGGCAGGTGGCCGGCCTGCTGCGCGGCATCCTCGGCGCAGCTGAATACGAGGCCCTGCTGAAAGAACGCGGCATTGCCCCGACCACGTACAAGGGAACACGCCAGATGACTTCCGTCGCGGCCCTGGACGCCTACATCATGCTGCTCATCGTGATTGGCAACGTTGCTTACTTCCGAAGCCGTACCCGGAAGGAGGCGGCGCAATGAACCTGGGAAACCTGACGCTTCAACAATTCAACCACATTGAGGTGACGTTTGGCGCCATTTGCACGGTCGCCATTTACAGCCTGCTCTGGCGCGAAAACCCGGCGTATCGGCTGTTCGAGTACCTGTTTCTCGGCATCGGCGCCGCTTACGGCGCCACCCGCCTGTTCCAGGACAGCCTGATCAACGACTGGTGGGTCCCCATGACCCGCGGCGAGTGGTGGTGGATGGTGCCGTTCCTGCTCGGCCTGCTTTACCTCACGATCTATTCCAGCAAACTGGCGTGGATGGCGCGCATGCTTATCGGCACTTTGATGGGACTCGCCGCCGGGTTGCAGATTCAGCAGGTAGCCATCACCTATTTCCCGCAGGTCACGGACTCCTTCCGCCCTCTCTTGCCGAAAGCGGTTCCGGCCTACGCAAAGCTGATGGACAAGGACATCGTCAACACGGTGATCACAAACCGCATCGAAGCGGCGAACAACGTCGTGTTCTTCGTCACTCTCGTGGCAGTGATGACGTATTTCTTCTTCAGCTTCGAGCACAAAGGCAGATTCATCACGGGCACCGCCAAATTGGGACGATGGCTGCTGATGCTGTCGTTCGGCACGATGTTCGGGTCCACCATCACCGCGCGCGCCGCCCTGGCAGTCAGCCGCATCATCTACGTGTTGGGCGACGCTCTGAACAAGCTGCCGCGGTAGGGGATTGCTGTCTAATGGAAGCGTACTGGATAGCGCGGCAACGATCCGCACTTCGTAATTCTCTGAAACGGAATCATCACTAGAATGCGCACGGACCCGCTAGCTCCATCCCACATCCCCCATCCGCCATCCGCCATGCCCCATCCCCCGTCCCCCCTCCTCACCGTGATGCCTATCTTCGGTACTCGCCCCGAGGCCGTGAAGATGGCGCCCGTCATCCGCGAACTGCTGCGCTACCCCAAGCTAGTTCGGGTTCGAACCGTGGTGACGGCCCAGCATCGCGAAATGCTGGATCAGGTTCTCGCGGTCTTCAACATCGTTCCGGCTGTGGACCTCAACATCATGGCGCACGGCCAGACCCTGAGCCAGATCACGACGCGGGCGCTGAGTGGTTTGGATCCCGTTATCGAGCGTGAAAAGCCGGACATCATCCTCGTTCAAGGCGACACCACCACAGTCTTCGCGGCGTCGCTCGCCGCCTTCTACCACAAAGTCGCCGTCGGACACGTGGAAGCGGGGCTTCGCACCAATAACAAGTACGATCCATTCCCCGAGGAGATGATGCGCCGCCTAACCGGCCAGATCGCGGACCTCCACTTCGCGCCCACTGATTTGAGCCGGTGGAACCTGCTCCAGAGCGGGGTGTCGGACGAGCGCATTTTCGTGACGGGAAACACGGTTATCGACGCACTGCTGAGCGTCGCCGCCAAAGTGCCCGACGCTCCGCCGTCCAGCCGACGTACCATCCTTCTTACAGCGCATCGCCGGGAGAACCTGGGTGAACCGATGCGCCAGGTCTTCATGGCCCTGCGCGACGTGCTTGAAAAGCTGCCGGACGTGGATCTGGTTTACCCGATGCACCGCAACCCGCAGGTGCGGGAGGTGGCTATGGAGGTATTCGGGGGGCTGGAGCGCGTGACGCTCACCGAACCGCCGGATTACGCCCCGTTTGTGGCTATGATGAAGGCGGCGACGCTCATCATCACGGACAGCGGCGGCGTGCAGGAAGAAGCGCCCAGCCTCGGCAAGCCCGTGCTTGTGGTCCGGCGGACCACGGAGCGCCCGGAGGGCGTGACGGCCGGCACGGTAAAGCTGGTCGGTGTGGAACGCGCCGACGTCCGCGATGCCGCATTGAAGCTGCTGACGGACAACACGGCGTACGCGCAGATGAGCCAGGCGCGCAACCCTTACGGTGACGGCCACGCTGCCGAGCGCATCCGCGAGGCGTTGTTCCGACATTTCGGCCTGGAGACCTAGCATGGGCAATCCGCGGCAGCGGCGCGACACGAAGAGACCCCGCGCCTGCAAGCGACCGGCGCCTGCGCTGGATCTTGACAGGCATCGGAAGCCGGGCGCATTCACGTCGGAGCATCGCCTGCCGAAATCGCGTGACGTTTTCTCCCTTATCTGGGGCGTCCTCATTCGGTTTCTGGTGATCGGCAGCCTGGGCTATCTGGCCTACCACGCGCGCTTCGTGTGGGTTACCGTTCTGGTATCCAGCCTCCTTGCGTTGGTGATGTACCCCGCGGTGGCCCATCTTTCGAGGCCCCCCCTGTGGGGCCTCACCAAACCCGCGCGGCGAACGGTCGCTGCACTGGTCCTCTTCGTCTTTCTGGGTCTCGCGCTTTACTGGTCGTATCGTTTGCTGGTTGCGCCGTTCCTTTCGGACACGGCCGGCATGTACGGCGCGGTCCAACGGGGCGTGATGAGGTCGAAGGGTTGGGTGGACGCGGCCCGGGAAGTGTACTACCGCCTTCCGCAGGGCGCACAGGATGCCATCCGCCAACTGGACATCAGCAATATCACCAACAACGTTCCGCGCTTTCTGACGGGAGTGGTTGAGACGAGCGCGCAGTGGGTCGTGGTGATCATCGACCTGCTGCTGATCCCGGTCCTGGCGTTTTACTTCATCCTCGAATCCCGGGGTTTGAAGCGGGAGTTCGTGAGCCTTGTGCCGCGTAAATGGCGACGGGACGCCCTGGCCATCATGCGGTCTTCCGCGCACATCCTGCGGAATTACACCGTGGCGAACATGATCCTTTGCGTCATCGCGGGAGTCGTGGTCTACATCGGGTTGCGGCTGCTGCAGGTGCCGTTCGCGCTGAGCCTGGCCGTCCTCGCGGGCCTGACGCGGTTCGTACCCGTTATCGGGCCGCTTCTGGGCGGAATTCCGATCATTCTCATTGCGTTGACGCAAGGGGTGAGTGTGGGTCTCGCCACGCTGGCATTCTTCACCGTGATGCACCTGGTGGAGAGCAAGATCCTGTTGCCGAAACTCATCGGTGAGCGGCTTCAGATGCACGGCGCCTCAGTGCTGATCGCTCTGCTGTTGGGCGGCCAGTTCGGCGGGATCATCGGCGTGTTCATCGCCGCGCCCGTTGCGGCCCTGCTGAAGGTGCTGTTGCGAACCTATCTGCTGCGGTCGCGCCGGTACGTTCAGGACTAGGCGCCGGGTGATAGGTGTCGGGCGGCAGTTGACTGGTGAGAAGTGCCTGAATGTTGGTTCCCGACCATGAATCCGTCTCGGGGGCTCACTTGCCATTTCCGGCGCCCGCCCTCCAACTTTCTATAAGCACACGGCTTTTGGGCGGCCAGATCGGGCCGCCTTTTCGCAAATCAAGGAAGGGTACATTTGAGCATACTGCAAGCCATCGTCCTGGGGATCATCCAGGGCCTCACGGAGTTTCTGCCGATCTCCAGCACCGCCCACCTGGTCATCGTGCCGTGGTTCCTCCACTGGCCCGACCCCAGCAAGGCATTCGACATCGCGCTGCACATCGGAACGCTGCTAGCACTCCTCATCTACTTCTGGAAAGACCTGGTGGAAGTCCTGCGCGCGAAGGACAAGCGGATGGTCTGGCTTATCGTCGCCGGCTGCGTCCCACTCCCCCTCGCGCAGATCGCTGAAAAGAAAGCCGGGGCGTTCAGCGACCCGCACGTCACTCCATGGGCGCCGCTGCTCATTGCCGGATGCCTCATAGGTTTCGCCGTGCTGCTGAAGATATCGGACACCGTCGGACGCAAGAAGCGGGAAGCCGAGAAGATGAGCATCGCGGACGCCATCTTCGTAGGGGTTGGCCAGGTCATCGCGGCCGTCTTCCCCGGCGCGTCACGTTCGGGCACGACCATGACTTTCGCGCTCTTCACCGGCCTCACCCGGGAGGCGGCGGTTCGCTTCTCATTCCTGCTCAGCGTTCCGACGATTGCCGCGGTCGCGCTGTACTCCACGGTCAAGCACCATCACGAGTTGGCGTCGGCTCCGGGCGGAGTGACTCCTCTTCTGGCCGGAATAGTAGCCAGCGCCATCGTGGGTTACCTTGCCATCGCCTTCCTGATGGACTACGTGAAGCGGAAGAGCATGGACGTGTTCTTCTGGTACCGCATCGTGGCCGGCCTCGCCATCATCGCGGCCTGGTACGCCTACCGGGCATAGGGCGCGCGCCCCAAAAACGGGAACCGGCCGCCGTGGCGATCGCCGCGGCGGCCGGCAGCCCTCTTATCGGCGGAAACCCGCCGCAAGTCGGGCCTGTTTCAGCGAAGGATGCCCTCCGCAATGAATAGGTCCTTCATAGCGTTAGACCCCCTTTCCCAGACGCGTTAGCCCGCGCCTGCACCCATGTATCGCGCGGGAAGCGGAGGGCGCTAAACGGGAGGGACAGTAGACAGTAGGCTGACTCCCATTTCCTGCCTTCTGCCTTCTGCCTCCTGCCTTCCAGCTACAACTCGTGCTCTATGGCCGCGATCACGTCCGGTTCCGTGGGTTTATGGCCGGCCTTGAATCTGGCGACCACCTGGCCCTGGCGGTTCACGAGGAACTTGGCGAAATTCCAGTCGATGTCGCCGCCGAACTGGGGATCTGTGGTCTTGTCTGTGAGGAACTTATACAGCGGGTCCTGGTCTTTCCCCTTTACGCTGATCTTGCTGAACATCGGGAAGGTGACGCCGTAGTTTTTGGTGCAGAACTCCCGAATCTGCGCATCATTGCCCGGCTCCTGGCTGAGAAAGTTGTTCGCGGGAAATCCAAGAATCACGAAGCCGCGATCCTTGTACTTGTTGTAGACTTCCTCCAGGCCGGCGTACTGAGGCGTGTTTCCGCACTTGCTGGCAGTGTTGACGATCATCAACACCTTGCCCCGGTAATCCGCCAGGTTTACCGGCTTTCCATCCAGCGATTTCATCGTCCGATTCAACAATGGGGTCACGACGCGTGTCTCCTTGCGCGGCCCGGCAAACGCGGCCCCGGCCAGCGCGGTGGCTATCAATAACGCCGAAGCTCGGCGGACTGCAGGCTGTATCTTCATACGTGTGCTCCTTTCAAAGGGCTACGCATGGGAAACGCTCCCTGCCTCGTCCCCGTTCCGCCGCGCCAGACCGTGAAGCTGGGAAATGAGGAAATTGGGAAGACACAGGGGTTTTCCGTTTGCCAGTCTCCTCCCCCGGTGGTTCGCCCCATCCGTTCTCCATCGCTTCCCCTGCCCGTCGGATACCGCGAGCCATGGAACAAATCTCCGAAGGCACTGCGCATCATCGCAGCACAGTGAGCAGAGGAAGGAACCCACGGTATGCCGACCTACAAGTACATGGCCCTCGACATGATGGGCAAGAACCGCTCCGGGCGACTTGAAGCGGATAACGAGGCAGCGGCGCTCTCCCGCCTGCAGGGGATGGGAGTGCATATCACGCAGGTCTCCGAAGTGAAAGACAGCGGGAAGCGCGCCTCGCGATCCGGCAAGGTCAAACTGCAAGCGCTGGTCATCTTCTCCCGGCAGTTCGCCACCATGATCGACGCCGGCGTTCGCGTGGTCAAATGCCTGGATATCCTGGAGAATCAGACCAAGGATGCGGTGCTGAAACCGGTCCTGAACCAGGTAAAGCGCGACGTGACCTCCGGCCTCAGCCTGACGGAAGCGATGGCGAAGCACCCGAGGGTCTTCACCAAACTCTATGTGAGCATGATCCGCGCGGCGGAAGCCGGCGGCATCCTGGACCACGTACTGGACCGCCTCGCCTTCTTCCTGGAGAAGGAGCAGGAACTGCGCTCCAAGATCAAGGCGGCCATGATGTACCCGGTGGTTATCCTCATCTTCTCCACGCTCATCACCACCGGCCTGATGATCTTCGTGCTGCCGAAGTTTCTGGATATCTTCACCCAGTTGGGAGCGCCTCTGCCTCCCACGACAAAGGCGCTGTTCGCCATCAGCCACTTCATGAGCACCAACTGGTGGCTGGGCCCCGTCCTGGTCGTCGGCCTCATTTCGTTCATCAAGTGGTATGGCAACCGGCCCAGCGGGCGCATGCGGATTGACGGCTTGAAACTGAAGATCCCCGTGGTGGGCGAGCTGATCCAGAAGATGTCCGTCTCCCGGTTTGCCCGCACGTTCGCCACGCTGGTCGCCGCGGGCGTTCCGATGCTGAGAAGCCTGGAAATCGTCGGCGAAACGTCCGGCAATGCGGTCATCGCAAAGTCGATCGACACGGCGCGCACCAATGTTCGCGAAGGCAAGAAGATATCGGAACCGTTGAAAAACAGCGGACTGTTCCCGGAACTGGTGACACAGATGATCGACGTTGGCGAGGAAACGGGCCGACTGAGCGAGATGCTGACCAAAGTCGCAGACTTCTACGACGCGGAGGTGGAGAACGCCGTCAAGGGCCTCACGAGTCTGATCGAGCCGCTGATGATCGTCTTCATGGGTGTGATGGTCGGCTTCATCGCCATCTCCGTCATCAGCCCGATCTTCAGCCTGCAGGCAACGTTGGCGCACAGCCACTAGGTCAGAAACTGAGGGCTGAGAGCTGTGGACTCAGAGCCCGCGATAGCACCCGCAGTCAGGAAATAAGATGCGGCGGGGGGTTCATACGGCCCCCCGCCGCGTTCCGTCTGCTGGTGAATCGATGCCTTGAAGCGTTTGACGTAACAGCTAAGAGTCCCGCTCCGTCCAACCCCAGATGACGATGGCGATTCCCATGGTCACCCCAAGAGCGATTGCCAGGGAGACCCAGTCTTCCCAGCGGCCCCGCCAGTGTCGCAGGGATTCGTTTATGTAACCGGTCCGGCCGCACCCGGGCGTGAGAAAGAACAGCCCGAAGAACACGGCGGCTCCGGCTGTGGTCACAAATATGCGGTTTCGCACGGCCATCATATGCCTCCGCAGGGTCTACGCAGGTGTCCGGCCGCCGGTTTCATCGCTAGCGCGCCGATGGCGCTGCGGTGGGCCAGATCGGCTTCATGGTCCAGGCGTCAAGTTGCCGGATATTCGCTGCGCCGCCCTCAGCGAAGGCACCTACACCCAGGCTGTCCGGGCGTGAAGGGTAGATGCGCGAAGTGAGGCACGTCCGCCCGTTGGCGAAGACCTCCAGCACCGAGTGGTCGATAAACACGCGGAGGTTTAGCGCCTCGCCATTCACGAGCTTGAGCGGAGCGGAACGGGCGCCCTTGTCGGCATTCGGATCCGTGCTTGACTGCGAACGATCGACGCTCAACGTTCCGGCCTTCGCGTCATAGACGATGCGCGTCTCTTCCTCCCCGCCGGGTGAGCGGCGAACCACCAGCCCAACCGTCTGAGCCTCTCCCGGCGCGATGTGAGCGTCGATCTCCAAAGCATCGCCTTTGACACCGTTCAGTGGCTTGAGGCCACCTGGCGTGACAGAGACGTCCTTGAGGCGCGTGCGCTCACCGCGAAGGGATTCCACTTCGCGCGCCGGCTCGTAACGCAGGCGACCGTCCGTCCCCAGTGTGATGACACGAGGAAGCGACTGTGCGCCCTGCCAGCCGTACCGGGCCGCGTCTCCTCGCTGTTCCCACAACCAGCCGAACATAATGCGCCGCCCCTTGCCGTCCCTGAAAGTCAAGGGCGCGTACAGGCCGCCACCCTGATCGGTGCCGGCCTCCGATTCGGGGGAGAATTTGCCGTCCAGGAATGAGCCGACGAAGTGGTACGACTGCCCGTTCGTTGAGACCATCAGCACCCACTTGTTGCCCAGGGCGAAAAGGTTGGGGCATTCCCACATATCGCCAGTCTTCGTCTTGTCGCCGACGAAGGCGGGGTGAAGGTACTCCCAGGTGCGGAGGTCCTTCGAGCGGTAGAGGAGAATGGCGCCGCCCACGTCCCTGATGCCGGAACCGATGACCGCAAGCCATCCGGCGCCGTCCTTCCACACAAAGGGATCACGGAAACCCGTTACCTGGAGTCCGGGCGGAGGACCTGGGATCACCGGATTCACGGACGGCTTCTGCCAGGTGAGCATGTCCTTGCTGGTGGCGATGCACTGCACTTCGGGCGCCGTTCCGGTGTACACTGCGGTCGCAGTGCCGGCATCGTTCACCATGCAGCCTGAGAAGACACCGTCCTTGTCATAGGGAGCGTCCGGCCTCAGCGCGAAGGGAAGATCCTTCCAATGGACCAGGTCGCGGCTTGACGCATGCCCCCATGTCATGTTCCCCCACGCGGCGCCCTGTGGGTTGTGCTGGTAGAACAGGTGGTACTCGCCGTTGAGCTGGATGAGGCCGTTGGGGTCGTTCATCCAGTTCTTCGGCGCCACGAAATGGTAGACCGGGCGCTGCGGATCCGATGCCAGCGCCTGCCGGTCGCGCAAGGCTTGTTCGCCAAAATCCTCTGTGCTGTTGGCGTAAGCCATGGGCATCACCACTCCTGTGACAAGAACGAAAACCGACAAGCAAGTCCGAAGCATCCTGGCCTCATCATTCCGGAAGTTGGGAACTGAGAATCGAACAAGGAATCTCAATTCAGAATTCTCAATACTCAACTCTCAATACTCAAGTCCCGCCGCTCAAAATCCCCACTTCGTCGTATCTTCCTCGACGGCCGCGGGGATCGGCGCCGCGCCGTCCATCGGGAGGGTGACCGGCAGTCTGCCAGTGGGTTCCACGGCGCCGACAAGAACCTCGGCGAGCGCCGTGAGGCTGGCGGCGGTGTAGCCGTAGGTGCACAGATACGTGGGCGCCTGCGGGAAGTGGCGGATGTCATAGGGGTTGCGGATCGCCGCCACCACAACCGGCTTGTCCAGCGCGATCATGCTCTTGATCATCTCCGCCTGAGCGGCTTCGTCCTGCGGAACCTGCGTCCAGGGCTCTTTGTGCTTGGTCAGAACCACGATGGCGGTCGCTCCGGCTGATTTCGCCGCAACCTCGGCCAACTGCTCGTTCGTGAAAGCGGGGCCGATCCCCACGTGCTCAACCGGCGCCGTGTCCAGGGATTGGAAAAGGCGCGCGGAAGCGATCTCCTCCGCCAGCGCACGCGCCGGGTCCGGCGGCCCCACAACCAGCGTCTTGCCGGGCCGAAGGGGAATGCGTTTTGCCTCGTCCTTCACCACCGTGACGCTCCTGCGCGCGATTTCGTGTTCAAGGGCGCGATGGTCCACGCAGCCGACAACCTTCATCACGGAATCCACGTCCACCACGCGGCGCGCCTCCAGGTCGTATTTCGCTTTGGAAGCCAGGATTCGCTCCACGCTTTCGTCGATGCGCGACTCGGGAATCCGGCCTCTCCGCACTGCCTCAAGCAATGCGTTGCGGATTTCACCCTGCCTGGACGGTGTGTGGCAGGCAGCCAGTATGTCCACGCCGGCTTCAACCGCCAACACAGCGGCTTCCCCGATCCCGTATCTGCTGATGATGCCCTTCATCTCCATGCAGTCGGTGATCACCACGCCTTTATAGCCCAGTTCACCGCGCAGGAGTCCGTCAATCACCTTCGGCGACAGGGTGCCCGGCAGATCCGAATCGATGGCCTCGAAGATGATGTGCGCCGTCATCACGAAATCGACGCCCGCCTCGATCGCCGCGATGAACGGGGGCAGTTCCACCCTCCGCAGGCGATCCATCGTCCACGGCAGCACCGCCAGGCCGAGGTGGCTGTCAACCGCAGTGTCCCCGTGGCCCGGGAAATGCTTGGCGCACGCGATGGTCCCGTTGGACTGATACCCCGTCACCTGCGCGGTTACCATGCGGGCGACCAGCGCCGGGTCCTCGCCGAAGGAGCGGACGCCGATGATGGGGTTGTCCGGGTTGTTGTTCACGTCGGCATCGGGCGCGAAATCCAGGTTGATGCCGATGGCGCTGAGTTCCGCGCTCACGGCGGAGGCCGCGCGTTCCGCCAGCGAAACGTCGCGCGTGGCGCCCAGCGGCATGGCGCCCGGCATCACGGTAAACGGCTTCTTCATGCGGCACACGTGGCCGCCCTCCTGGTCGGTGGAGTAGAACAGCGGGATCTCGCACTCCGCCTGAACAGCGTTGTGCAGCGCGGCCACCTGCGCCGGACTCTCCACGTTCCGGCCCATCAGGATGACGCCCCCCACCTTCCAATCGCGTAGGAGACGCAGCGCGTTCGAGTTGACCGCCGTGGCGGCCTTCTCCGGCGCGGCGCCGGGATAGCCTTCGCTGAGGCTCGGTCCGGCGGCGTCATCAGCCTGCCAGCCGAACAAAAGCTTCTGGCCGACCTTCTCCTCCAGCGTCATTTCTTCCAGGCGTTTCACGGTCTAGGGCTCCTTGATAACCGTCGGGTGACGTGATTGAGCGTGCGCGACGCTCTCATGAGATGGTAGTTGGCCGGCGCGAGAGGGGTCAAAATGGGTGTCCGGGACGGCCCTCCGGGGCAGGTGTAAGCGAACCGTTACGCGGGCTATGCCGAGTTCGGGGGTCGCTGGGTACCGCGGAAGCGGCGCATGCCCGACTCGACCCAGGCAGCAAATCCCGTGTCGCGCTGGCCGTCTTTTCGTTCATCCGCCACAGCGCGGCGTGCCGCCTCCGCGAAGTGAATCCTTGTTTCGAGCCCGATAAGCGTCCAGTAGGCGTCGTTTCGCGCCAGCAGGTCGTGCGCCAACCCGAGGACAATTTCGCGCGCCACTCCCCATTCGGCCCTTGTGACCACGTGGATCCAGTGCGACGAAAGCCAGGGCGAGAGCACCGGGACTTCCAGCATAATCGGGGGCCGAAGTCCGAGTGCGCCTGCCGTCTGGACGACGATTTCCTTCTCGGAAAGGCTCTCCGGACCGGGGAGATCGAAACTCGCGCCGGCCGGGATGGACACGGACAGCCCTCGCACAAGAGCTACGACGACATCCTGAATGGCGACGGGCTGTGTGAGATGCCGCATCCAGCGCGGCAACACCATGAACGGCAGACGGGCGGCGAGATCGCGCACAATCAGCCAGGACAAACTGCCGTGCCCGATGATCATGCTGGCGCGTAACTCGAGGCTGGGTATGCCGGAGGAGCGGAGCGCTTCGCCCACCTCAAGCCGGCTTGCGAGGTGTTCGGACGCGGTTCCCTGCGGAGCCACGCCACCGAGGTAAATGATGCGGGATAGCCCGGCGCGGGAAGCCGACGCGCTGAAATCCGCGGCAGCCAACCGGTCCCTCTCGCGATAGTCCGCGTCGCCACGGCCCATTCCGTGCACCAGATACAGCGCTGCCCGGCAGTCCTCGAGCGCTCGCTGCACGCCTTCTCCCGTAGCCACGTCGCCTTGGACCCAGTCGCGGTCCGGCCACCGCGCGCGGGCGAGGTCTGCGCTTCGCGAGAGCCCGCGAACCACGTAACCCGCCTCTTCCAGCGCCGGCCACACGGCCCGCCCCACGAATCCCGTGGCGCCAGTGACGAGGATTCGGCCGGCGGTGCTCATAGCGGAACCTCCCGGCTCTGCGCGCGCAGCGAACACGAGAGCCGCTTAAGATATCGGCAGGTGACTACACCGTGGTACCACCCATAGGCCGCGGCGACGGCGCGTCGCAAGGGATTCCGCGAGAACTGCGCCGGGATGAACCGGGACGGATAGCCTTCAACACGCGCTGTCAGCCGGTGGCGCCACAAGTCTTCGTTCAGTTGCCGCATCGACCACGTAAAGGTGATGCTTCCGTACGAGGACTCCAAGCGGGCCAGCCGTCCTCCTGTGATGATCCAGCGGCGTGTGGCGCTTGTCGGGGTCAGTTCAGTTGTGGGGTGGCCGAACTGAAGAAGCGAGACTCCGCCGGGGAGAGAGCACTGAACGCACTCCGTGTCCACGCGGAGACCAACCAGCCGAAGAGCGCTCGCCCCGACGGCCGCAAAGTGCTCACGGTCCATCCGTTCGGGGAGCAAGGGGATCAGGCACTCGGGCAAAGGGGGGCCATCCCATTCGAGGGCCTGTTCGGCGTTGAGGAATCCCGCGCTAAGGTCGGTGTTGGATTCGCACGAGTTCCGACAATGCGCATGCGCGCTCCGGTGATCCATGGTGCCATGTTGGGAGGGGTCGAAGTCGTTGCATGACGGCGCCTTTGAGCCCCACACCTGAATCAACACAACCGGCAAGCGGTCTGGTTCCTGGCGGAGTCCGTGCCAGTCAAGCCATTCGTCCAATTGCGCCCTTGCGTCCCGAAATGGAACTGAACGCGTAGGTATCCTTGCCGCGTCTCTTGGCGCGGTACATCGCCGAGTCGGCGTCAAACAGGAGCGTCTCCGCTGTAGCGCCATCGTAGGGGTAGACCGCAATCCCGATGCTTGCGGAGATAGCCATGCCGCACGCGTTGCACGATCGCACCGCCGCGAGCAGTTTCCGGGCGATCATATCGATGTTCTCCGCGTCGCGAAGGTCGGGACAGACGATAGCGAATTCGTCGCCCCCCATCCGTGCCACCGTGTCGCTCCTGCGGAGCGAACTCTGCAGGGCGAGCGCGACGTCCTGCAACAGCCGGTCGCCGGCCGGGTGGCCGTGCGTGTCATTGACCGCCTTGAACCCATCCAGGTCCAGGAACATCACCGCCAGCGTCTCGTGGTGCCGCACGGCGCGGCGAAGCGCATACTCGAGGCGATCGTTGAACAGGAAGCGTCCGGGGAGGTCCGTGAGGGCGTCGTGGTGGGCCATGTGCAGGATCGTGTGTTCAGCAGCACGAAGCTGCTGCACCGTTTCGGCGAGAGCCCGGGCGTGGCGCCTCAGTTCCAGGTGAGTGACCACCTGCTGGGCCAGGCCCATGAGGGCATCGCACTGCCTCGTATCCAGGGTCCGAGGCACCGTATCCATCACACCCAACGCGCCGATGTGGTATGCGTCCGGCGTCGTGAGCGGCGCGCCGGCGTAAAACCGGACCTGCGGTGAGTAAGCTCCGGCAATGCGCGCGGTGGCTTCATCCCGAAGAGCGTCTTCCACGCTCAGGAACCGCCCCTCTCGCACGACCAGGGTGCAGAAGGAAGCCTCCCGCGTGTGCGGTGCACGGGCCAGCCCGACGCTGGACCCGAGGCGCCACCCATCCCCATCAACGAGGCTCACCAACGCCATCGGCGTGCTGCAAACGGTCGCCGCGAGGCGCGTCAGCGCTCCGAAGTCATCGTTGGCCACGGTATCGAGGATATCGTAGCGAAGCAGGGCCTGCTGGCGGCCGCTCTCATCGATAGGTAAGACACAAGTCATGGCGTATTATCACACAGACGCGAACGGTCTTGAGAAACTCGCAAGCAACCGACCGCTAGATATTCGTTCCATGAACTCGCCCCCGCTTACAGAGCAAGGAAAAGCAAAATCAGCATCCGGGTGGATATTTGCCGATTGCCACGCTAAACCGGCCGCATCGGGGGGGCGCGAAGGCTAATATGGATTAATTGCGAACCTTACGCGCTCAGGAACGTCCATGATAGTGGTATTAATCGGCCACACGCGATAAACACAGCCCTGTTGAGAAAGGTATGGAACCTGTGCAACCCTCACGCGGGATACGTCTGACGCTCGTAGCGCTGTTTACAGCGCTTTCCGGATATCTCGGCAAGCTCTGCGCCGACTGGATGTTGACGCAGAACTGGTACACGACGAATTTCGTCGCCGTCACCAAGAGCCCCCAGGGGCAGCAGCTGCTCCGATACGTTATCGGGGTGCTGTTCGTGCTGCTGGGCACTCTGCTTGGGTTCCTGTTTGCGAGCAAAGTGGTGCGGCGAGTGATGCGCCTGAGCCACACCCTGGAGGAAGTGCCTCCTCGTGAACGGGTCGCGGCCGTTTTCGGCGTGATGCTGGGGCTCGCCTTTACCTGTCTTCTAGCCTTCCTCTTCTTCAAACTACTGCCGGACGCGGGCGCCCTGCCCATTTTCCTCACGCTGTTTGTCGGAGTGGTCGTAACTTACCTGTGCATCACGGCGATGATGAGCCTGTCCAATGAGCTGTGGAGCCTGTTCCCCACGGCCCGACCGGATGGATCGCTTGCCGCGCCTGTGCTCCGCAGCGTGAAAATCCTGGACACCAACATCGTCATCGACGGGCGTATCGCGGACATCTGCCAGAGCGGGTTTTTGGAAGGCACGCTTTATGTCCCGGGGTTCGTGCTGGATGAGTTGCAGCACATCGCGGATTCGAGCGATGCCCTGAAACGCGCCCGCGGACGGCGCGGCCTGGACATCCTGAACGAAATGCAGAAAGCGACCGTCCTGATCGTGCGCGATTTCGACGGCGTGGACGGGATTGAAGGCGGCGTGCCGGTCGACCAGCGACTCGTTACCCTCGCGAAGCACCTGAACGCGGCCATCGTGACGAACGACTTCAACCTGAACAAGGTGGCGGAACTGCAGGGCGTAAAGGTCCTGAATATTAACCAACTGGCGAACGCGGTGAAGCCGGTCGTGCTCCCCGGCGAAGAGATGGTGGTTCAGATCATCAAGGAAGGCAAGGAAGCCAACCAGGGCGTGGGCTATCTCGAGGACGGCACGATGATCGTGGTGGAAGGCGGCAAGCGTCACATCGGGGAGCATCTGAACGTGGTGGTCTCCAGCGTGCTCCAGACCGTGGCAGGCAAGATGATCTTCACGGCCATCCGCGACAGCGATGACGGCCCGCAGACATTCCGCCCCGAACGCACAGTCCGGCAGCGCCGGTAGCCTGCGTCAGGGCCAGGGGTCAGGGACGAACGCAACCGTCCCCTGACCCCTGTTTTTTTCGTCCGTCGGACCTACGGCCAGGGCAATCCGGGATCCAGGGCCTTTCGGAGGATGGCGGTAACATCGTCCAGCGACAACCGCCCGTCCCCGTAGGGTACGCCGTCTCCGGGTTTCGGCCGCACGTCGCCTGCGGCCAGCGCCCCGGCCGACGCTGCCTGCAATCCGGCCGCCATCCGCAGCGCCAGGATGGCGTCCATCACGTCCACGCTTCCGTTCCCGCTCAGATCGCCGGAACCCGGCCCTCCGGCGCCGATAGAGACCAGATCAACCGCCTGCGCGACGCGTCCCAAACGGTCGGTCACGATCAGGCGCAGTGTGTATTGCCCATCTGCAAGATAAGTTGTGTCCCAAACGCCAAGCGTTCCGCCGCTCACAGTCAATACCGACCCCGCCAGCGTGGAATACGTGGCGGGCGTCGCGCCGGAACCGACCTCCAGCACCCATGACTGGAACCAGGGGCTGAATGCTGTTCCCGAAATGGAAACCAAGCCATGCGGAACCGGCAGCGTGATGCTCAGGTTCGCAATGGGTGCGTTAGCGGGTGATGCCAAGTATGGCGTTGTATCGACCGAGCCGACCACTCCCGCCCCGCTGCCGGGCGGCCGGGGCCCGTCCCCCGCGTCCCAGTAGCAATACCTCGCCGACGAGATGGCGGGCCCGGCGTTGCTGAACGCGGCATCCTGAAGGCTGAGGAAATCGCAGCCGCTCGGCGCGGCCCCTCCAAACACGACCGAACCGGCCCCCCCGACGTCCACGAGGCGAACGTGAGAGCCCGAAGCGTTGTCCACGAACGTCGTGTTCCTGCATGCCAGCGTGAGCGGGGCGCCACGCGCGAAGAGCAGGGAACCCGCGCCGTCGCGGAACAACGATCCGGCGACCGTCAAGTTCGCGTCCACGGCCGATACCGCTCCGGTCGCGTTCGTTCCGCCCGGCAGCACGAACGGCTTTCCGGCGTAGCGGATTTCGGCTCCTGTGAGGGCGCCGGCCGATCCCGGGCCGAAACCCACGCCACCCCAAATGCCCGGCATCGGGAGCGCCGCATCCGCCGTGAACAGTACTGGATGCTCCGGCGAACCCTGCGTTGTCAGCGACCCGCTCACCAGGATCGACGCCCCGCTGCCCATTTTCAGAGTTACACCCTTCGAAAGCAACAGAGTCGCGCCCGCCGCAACCGACACTGTGCCCGGCACAAACAGGGTGCTGTCTGCGGCTACCGAAGCGTTACGCGACAGGGTTCCGGCATCAAGCGATGCGGAGGTGACGCGCACCCCGTCGCCTCCGGCATTTCCGGTCAATGAATTGCCGAAACCCAGACCGTAAAGCGAGCGCATCGGCATCGCGGCCCCCATCGAGCCACAGTCGGTCACGGTGTTGCGCGCGATCGATATGGTGTCCGATGGTCCGGACGCCGTGATGTTGATCCCGGCCGCGACCGCGCGCGACACGGACACGCCCTCAATGACCAGGGATCTCGCCGCGCTGCCGTTGTTCACGCACACGACTCCGTCCGCGCCGCTGTTTCCGACCGCTGAATCGGTGAGGCTCAGATTACCCCGGAACACCAGCACTCCGCCGGCGGCGCCGGAATACAAGGTCGGGTAGAAATCCCCTTGTTCCCCTGCATCATCTACGCGAACGTATGACAGATTGCCGGCGCCGCCTTCCATAATGCCGATCCCGCCCCATGCGCCGCGCTGCGCGCCGGGCGGGCCGTGGAACGCGATCGGCGCCGTCGTGATCCCGTGGGCGGAGAGTGTCCCTTCGACCTGAATCCCCGAAAGCGAATCGCCTGTCACGTCGGCGCCAGGCACAAGTTCAAGCGACGCCCCGAACGGCACATCCACCATATCCAGAAGCCTGATTGGAAACCCCACGCTCACGGTTCCCGCCACGGCCCCGCCGGTCAATGCAACGTGATCACCCGCGGCATTTCCGCTGAATACCGGCGCAGTGACGGCGCCCAGCATGGCCGCGCCGCAGCGCAACGGAAACGCGCCGTTCGCATTTGCCGCCAGCAATGCCACGGTCGCGATCCCCCGCACGTCCATCAGCCGCACGCCGTCGCCGGAATTCGCTGACGCGTTCAAGCCCGTGATCGAAACGGTGTCGGCCAATTGAGACTGATGGACCTGCACGCCGTCACCATCGTTACCGGCACACGTGCCGCCGGTCAGAGTGATGCTCTGAGCAGGCGCCCCCGGGTTGTATACATAGAGACCGTGTCCGGCGCTGTGGTCGCAACTTAGGCCCGTCGCGTTCAGCGACGCCCGGTTCACCAGAACGCCCGCCTGTACCGCGCCGACTCCGGACACGAGAAACGCGCCGTACTGGCCGGCGTATCGCACTCCAGTATTCGCGATTGTCGCCGCTGATCCCGGCTGCAGCGCCACCCCGCCCCAATCGCCGGGCAGCGGCGACGGCCAGAACGAAGTCAGCGTTACCGGGTGCTCCGCCGTCCCCAGCGTCACCAGCGAGCCGAAGACATCCAGCCAGGAGTCGGGAGCAAAGTGAAGCTCCGCTCCCGCGGCGATCGTCAGCGCCACGCCCGGCGGAACGGCCAACGGTTGAAGGACGTGGTAGAGCCCCCCGGCATCCAGGCCCGTATTGGACTCAATGGAGCCGCCAGAGATCCCGATCGCCGGCGTGGCATTGCCGGTGATCAGGTTCCCGGAGAGCGAAACGAGGCGGCGCGCCGGAAGGAGGATTGGGTAGCGCTGCACCCCGGCGACGGTGTTCGCCGAAATGCTCACGGTGTCCGCCGGCGTCTCCATGGCGACCACATAGCCGTCGTTCTCGGTCGAATTGATCGTGCTGTTCTTCACGCTCAGCGAGTGCGAGGGCGAATCGTTGTACCAGTAGAGTCCATCGCCGCCGCTGCCGGTGATGGCCGTCGAGTTCAGGGCCAGGTTGGCCCGATAGGCGAAGATGGAGGCGCTGTGGTATTGGGTTGTCCCCGGTATCTGGAACGAATCGGCAAATCCGGCGCCGCTGATGACGGCGCCGGCAAGGGTAACGGACGAACCCTCGGTCAACTCGATTCCGGCCCACCGCGAAGCGGGAGTCTGAGCGGTGCTGTCTGCGATGAATCCGACCGACGAATCGGGTGAGCCGATTGCGCTCAGGGTCCCGATCACCTGCAACTTCACGCCCGCACGAAAGCGCAGCGTGTCCCCGGCGACGAGGTTCAACGAAGCGCCGGCCGGCACGGTGATTTGCCCGAGCACAAACCACAGGCTGTTCGGTGTGAGATTCACCGTTCCGTAAACAGACCCGGCGCTTAACCCGATACCGTTGCCGGACGCATTGCCGGTCATCGTGTTTGCCGGGCCGATCCGGCCCATCGCGGACGGAGGGATGTGGAACGGAAACGCCCCGCAATTGGAAATCACGTTGCCGCTCACGCTCAACGAATCGCCGGGGTAGATCATTTCCATGTGTACGCCGTCGGTCCGGGCTGCCGAAATGGCGCAGTCGACGATGCCGAGGGACTGAGGCTGTAATGTGTCGTTCTGATAGTAGATCCCGTCCCCGCCAGACGCGCCGATCTCCGAGTTCGCGACAGACAGGTTGCCCCGGTAACAGAACAGAGCGGCCGAGCGCGCCAATTGGCCCGAGATGGGAAAGCCGCCCGGAAGGCCCGCCGCGGTCACCTGGATGAAGGCCAGCGAGGCGGAGCCGCCAGGCTGAACGCCGATCCCGGCCCAGGTACCCGGTACGGAGCCCGTGGCGGACGTAAACACGACCGGCGCCGCGGCCGTCCCGTTCGCGAGGAGCGTGCCGCTGACAAACATCTGCACCCGGTCCTGGAATTTGAGCTGGACCCCGGCATCGATGGTCAGCGTTGCGCCCGCTGGGACGGTGAGGCGGCTCGTCACGAGGTACGGGCTCCCGCTCAGCGCAAGGCTGCCCTGAATGGAGCCGGAAATCGCGGTGTCGGCTCGAACGGAAGAGGGCGCGAGCAGGAGGGTTGCCACCGCGCCGCATATCATCAACAAAACGCTTCTATGAAACCGGTTCGCCGCCATGCAAGTGAAGCAAGTATGCCCTCCGCGAGGCGCCGGCGCCCACAAACAGCGTCCGGATGCCCTCTCCGCTGGAACTTCCACTGCGAGCCATGTACAAGATACTGCAAACCTTATCGGGAATCACAAACGCACTCATCAAGCAGGGGGGACTCACATGGGCGACAACTGGACGGGCAAACTCACACGACTGGATTTTCTCAAGACTCTTGGCCTCGCCGGCGCCGGGCTGGCCCTTCCGGGATCGGCCGGATCGAAAACCCTGGCCGAACCCTTCAAAACGCCGAGATCGTCCGGCGCGACGATGAAGGGCGTGCCGTTCGAAGCGAAGGACCGTGTCCGCCTCGCCTTCATCGGCGTAGGCGGTCGGGGAACGGGCCTCCTGGGGCAATACCTCGGCACCGGGAACGTGGATGTCACCGCCATCTGCGACGTCGTCCCATCGAAGGTCGCGAACGCCCAGCGTATCGTGACCGCCGCCGGGGGTAAGGAGCCCGCGGGCTACAGCAAGGGCGACCACGATTACGAAAACCTCCTGAAGCGCGACGATTTCGACATCGCCGTCATCGCCACACCGTGGAACTGGCACGTGCCGATGTCCGTGTTCGCCATGGAGCAGGGAAAGCACGCCTTTACCGAGGTGCCGGCCGCGAAGACCATCGATGATTGCTGGAAACTGGTGGACACGTCCGAGCGCACGCGGCGCCATTGCGTGATGATGGAGAACTGCTGTTACGGCCAGAACGAGATGACGGTTCTGAACATGATCCAGCTTGGCGTGTTCGGCAAGCTCACGCACGGAGAGGCGGCCTACATCCACGACCTCCGGGGCGAACTCTTCTCGGACGCCGGCGAGGGCCTGTGGCGGCGGTTTGAACACCTCAAGCGAAACGGCAACCTGTATCCCACACACGGGCTCGGACCGGTGGCGAAGTACATGGGGATGCACAACGGAGACCGCTTCGATTATCTGGTGTCCGCCAGCACTCCCGAACGCAATCTCTCCCGGTACCGTGACGACCACACAAAAGAGGGCGACCCAAAGCACGATGAGCGGTATGCCTGCGGCGACATGAATACGAGCATCATCAAGACCGTCAACGGCCTGACCATCATGCTTCAACACGACGTGGTCGGCCCGCGGCCATACGATCGCCTGAACCTCATCTCCGGCACGCTGGCCACGTTCCGAGATTACCCGGCGCGCATTTTCCTGGACGGCCAGGATGCCGACGACTGGCAGACGTTCGATTCCTTCATCGAGAAGTACAACCACCCGTACTGGAAGGAAGTTGGCGAACTGGCGAAGAAGAACGGCGGCCACGGCGGGATGGACTTCGTGATGGCGTGGCGTCTGATCGAGTGCATCCGCAAGGGCATTGCGCCGGACATGGACGTGTACGACGCGGCGGCCTGGAGCGCCCCCGGTCCGCTCAGCGAGTGGTCGGTCGCCCACGGCAGCGCCCCGGCAAACTTCCCGGACTTCACGCGCGGCAAGTGGAAGTAGGCGCCGGGTGTCTGGTGTCGGGTGTCTGGTGTCGGGAAACTGACACCCGACACCAGCGGCCGGAACCTGACGGGGCAACGATCCGTAACGACCGTTGAATGGAGTGCCCTGCCGTGACCACAGAGAAACCCCTGGACGTGGCTGCCGATAGCGCTTTGACAGCGGAGGTGATCCCGCACCTCGAAACGGAGCGCGCGGAGGCCGCCAGAGCGTTCTACCTCGCATTCGGCGTGTTCGTGATGACTGCCGGCGCCGTGGCGCTGGCAGTCATCACGTATCCTTACGACCTTGTACCCGCCGGAATCGCCGGAGCGCTCGGAATCGCGGCCTTCATATACTGTTTGTGGGCTGCGTTTTCCCGCCAGAACGACTTCGCCGGCGTGTTCTCGCGGTGGCAGGACGAGCAAGTCATGCGGTCGCTGGACCCTGACTGCGACTTCGACGCGGCCAGGTATCTGGAGAGCGCCGAATATGAGCTAAGCGGCCTCTTTCCCGACGAGTATAACGGCTTCTCGGGAGCCAATTATGTCCATCGAAAAGTGGGCGAAACGGAAATGGCAGCGTCAAACCTGAACGTCACGTACACCTGGGAAACCACGAGGACGGAAAGCTACACCGATTCCAACGGTAACACGCAGACGCGGACGGTTACGGAAAGCCACACAGACACGCGGTTTTCGGGGCTTCTCCTGCGCTTCGACGCTGCGAAGGACTTCACGGGCCGCGTCTTCATCGATCCACGCCGGCAGTCGTCGCGTCGAGAAGGGACGACGGAGGTCCTGCTTCCATCGTCGGAGTTCATGGGCCGGTTCTCGGTGTCGGCTACGGACGAGTTCGCGGCCCACTACCTTCTCTCACCGGCCACCCTGGAACGCATTCTCGCGCTGCAGGCTCGTTTCAATGATCCCATTCACCTTTCCTACGTCGAAAGCTGCCTTTACCTTGGGCTGCCGGGCGTTGAACTCGGCTTCGGCGATGCGCCGGGCCTGTTCCGGAGGGTGCGGGAGGAGTCCGTATTGCGCGTCGTTTCCCAGTGCCGTGCAAGCCTGCTTTTCCTCGATGGCCTGGTCGAGCAATTGGATTTGAACACACGTATCTGGACGAAGCAATGATTGCCTGCATTCCGAACGCTAAGCGTTCGTCTCTGGAGGGAATACGATGATGTTGGTTTCCTTGGCGGTGGCAGTGGTCCTGGGGCTAGCCGGCCTGGTGCTGCTTGTTGGCGTTGTCTGGTGGGTGAGCACTCTGAACGACCTTATCCGGCGCCGGAATGCCATCCAGAATGCCACTTCCGTGCTGGATGCGTGCCTGAAGCGGCGGTATGACCTGGTCCCGGACCTGGTCGAGAGCGTAAAGCGCCACATGGCTCACGAGAAGGACCTCGTAGACAGTGTCACGAAGGCGCGGAAAACAGTTATGGGGGCGCGGGGCGCTGGCGATCCGGCCGCAGAAGCGGCCATGGGCGACATCCTGAAGGCGTTCAACGTGATGGTTGAGAACTACCCGGATTCCCACGCTGATCAGACCGTGGACACGTTGATGCGTTCGCTCTCCGAGATTGAGGAGGAGATTCGCGCGGGGCGGCAGATGCTGGCGGGCAACACGACGATGTACAACAACCTGGTGCAGGGTGTTCCCAGCGGAATGGTGGCGAGTGTACACGGCTTCGCCACCGCGGCGATGTTCAGCATCCCGGAGGAGCAGCGCGAGAAGACTCCCGCGTGGAAGTAAGGCGAGCATTCAGCGTCCGGCATCCAGCATTCAGGTTCCGGCCGGGATGGTGATTGCTGTACGCGCCAAAATGGTCGAATGAGTATGCGATGCGCATCTATCTCGACACCTGCTGCCTGAACCACCCGTTTGACGACCAGGCACATCCACGGGTCCGCTTGGAGGCTGAGGCGATTTGGGCCATCTTCAACCGAAGCGAAGGTGGATGAAACTGTTCAACGACGGGCGAACGAATTACAGGCTGCCGGATACGGTGCATACGACGCCCTCCACGTTGCCTGTGCGGAATGCGCGAAGGTGGACGTGCTCCTGACGACGGATGATCGGTTGGTCAGGAAAGCGGCCAGTTGCGTGGGATCACCGACCGTCGGAGTCGTGTCCCCTTGGGAATGGCTTGAACAGGAGGCCTCCAATGAACACTGAGTCCCTAACAGGCGAAGAGATCCGTACAATTGGTCTAAACGCCTTGATGGGTGCGCTCGGCCCATCGGGATTCATCCGATTCCTCCAGCAGTTCAGCAATGGGTCCGGCGACTACACCCGAGACAGACAGGCATTGCTTGGCAACCCGACAGTCGACGAACTGGTCAGGGAGACTAAGGCGTTGCAGGCGCAAGAAGGCGAACCTGGCCATACAGGCGATCGCGATCCGGGGGAGAGTGGGCGTTTGTCCGGCGCTTGACTTCCGCCCCCTACTCTTCGCCTAGCTGCACATCGATGCGGCGGGCGGCCTCGGTGAGCGCGGCCTCAACGGTTCGCTTCTTAAGAAGGATTTCGTCGATCGCCTCCCGCCCGATGTCTTCCACCAGCGCGTACTGCTCCACGCTCGCTCCGGTCGGGCCGCGCGCGTACCGCACGTTGTCGAGAAATGCCGGCTCCAGCGGGCTCTTTCCGCGGTACTCCTCGGCGATCTGGCGGTCCGCCGCGATGGCGATTCCCTGATCGGCGTACATCCGCTGAGCGTACTTGCCGCTGATGAACTTGATGTACTCCCAGGCCTCTTTCGGGTGCTTGCAGCCTCGCATCATCGCCGGGCCGGACTCGTACATCACCGTCACGTGCGCCTTGTTTCGCGGCAGCCCCACCACCCCCACGTTTGACAGCGGATAGAGCTCGTTCTGGCTGTAGGTTGGGATCATCCAGTGGCCGGAAACGTCCATGGCCACGTTGCCGGCCTGGAAGTTGGAGGTGCCCATGGCCTGCGCCTCGGAGGTGGTCGGCGCGAGGCGTTCTTTCACGACAAGGTCCGTATAGAATCGCATCGCCTCGACGCTGGCCTTGCTGTTCAGGTAGCCGGTAGCCTTCTTACCGTCCGGGCTCAACACGCTGCCGCCGTTCTGCCATATCCACATCACCCAACCGGGCATCCAGTCGGTGGCGTTGAAGCCGTATTGCACCACTTTACCGTTCCTGCGAATCGTGAGGCGGCGCGCGGCGTCGTGGAAATCCGCCCAGGTCCACCCTTCCTTCGGGAAGGGCACTCCCGCCCTGCGGAACGACGCCTTGTTGTAGTACATCATCATCGGCGTGAAGTTGGCGGGCATGGCGTACAGGGCCTTTCCGCGCCGCGCGACGTTCACCACGTTGGGATAGAAGCTGGAGAGGCGCATCTCCGGATCGCCCTCAATGAATGGCGTGAGGTCCTGCAGCGTGTTGTTGTCGATGAAGATCGCCGCGTACGAGGCGTCGAGGGCGATGACGTCCGGCTGGGTGCCGGCCAGGATCGTCATCATCACCTTCTGGGTGTACGCGTCCGGCATATGCTCCATCTGGAGCCGGATCCTCGGGTGCAGGCGCTGGAACTCGGCGATCAACTGCTGGTTCTGCTGGTTGGACTTCTCGTCCGCGGAGGCGCCGCCCCAATCGGCAACGTGGATCGTCACCACGTTAGCGGCCGGCGCGGCAGCGTGGCGGCAGCCGGCGGCGGCCAGCGACATGAGTATACCTGCGGTTACGAAGGCTGTGCGGTTCATAGACGGTCTCATCTTAACACAATTTGACGTGCCGCCGGGGGGCGCGGACCGCACGCATACCCGCATGGCCGGAGACTTTTCGCCTGTGTACCGTCAATAATGCTTAAGGGCAATTTAAGCCCCAGCGCTCCCGGCGCTCACGCCGCGAGTACCGGAGGAACATTTGGCACTCTTTACCAAAGACACATCGTTCTACGACCTGCTGGAAGAGCAGGCGGACACGGCGCACAAAGCCGCCGAAACCTTTCTAAAACTGACCGACGACTGGAAACACCTTCTGAACTACGTGGAGGAACTGGACGAGATCGAAAGCGCCGGGGATGACCTCTGCCATCAACTCACCAACCGGGTTGACGCTACTTTCGTAACCCCGCTCGACAAGGAGGATCTCCACGCGCTGGTCGGCGGCCTGGACGATATTACTGACTGCATCGACGCCGCGACCTCACGCCTTGCCATCTATCAGATCCCCGGGCCGAGGCCCGATCTGAGCGCACTGGTGCGCCTTCTGGTAAACATTACCGCCGCCACTCGCAAGGCCGTTGGCCACCTCCGCAACCTCAAGGCCCGCACCAAACTGCAGGCCACCCTCATCCGCATTCACGAACTGGAGAACCAGGCCGACCTGGGGTTCCGCAACGCTCTGGGAGACCTGTTCAACGCGCCGGACGCCGAACCGATCAACGTGATGAAGTGGAAGGAGATCTACGACCGCATCGAGCGCGCCATGGACAAGTGCGAGGATGTGGCGAACATGGTAGAGAGCGTGGTCGTCAAGTATGCATAGCCTGGACGCTCTGATCGTGCCGGCGGCGTTTTCGCGCCAGGCCGTCATTGGCAGGAGGGCCGACAGATGTCGCCCCTTCTGATCGTCGTTATCCTGGTCATCGTGCTGGCCCTCGCCTTCGACTACAGCAACGGCTTTCACGACTCCGCCAACTCCATTGCCACCGTTGTCGCTACCCGGGTGCTCAGGCCCGGCCAGGCCGTGCTCTGGGCCGCGTTCTTCAATTTCATTGCGGCCTTCACGTTCGCTCCGTCCGTGGCCAAGACCATCGGCAAAGGCATCGTGAACCCGTCCATCGTGGACGTGAACATCATCCTTGCCGCTGTGGTGGGCGCCATCTTGTGGAACCTGGCAACGTGGTACCTGGGACTGCCGTCCAGTTCATCCCACGCGCTTGTGGGCGGCCTGGTGGGAGCGGCGCTGGTAAAGGTGGGACCTCAGGCTGTGATCGGGTCCGGCTTGGAGAAGGCCGCCCTCTTTATCGTCGTCTCGCCGGCCATCGGCATGGTCATCGGATTCATCCTGATGTCCCTGTCTATGAGGGCGCTCCGCAACGCGCAGCCAGGCCCGGTGAACCATTGGACGCGGCTGCTGCAACTCCTGTCATCCGCGTGCTACTCGTTGAGTCACGGCCTCAACGACGCGCAGAAAACGATGGGCATTATCGCTATTCTCCTCATAAGCATGCAGCCGCAGATCCCCGCGCTCCAGCACGCGCCCCACTGGCTGATGCCCCCGCGTGACCTGCACTATGTGCCACTTTGGATTATCCTTTCGGCCCACACCGCCATTGCTCTCGGCACACTGTCCGGAGGGTGGCGCATTGTGAAGACGATGGGAATGCGGATCACCCAACTGACGCCGCTGGGAGGGGTTTGCGCGGAATTGGCGGGCGCATGCACCATCATCGGCGCATCCATCGCCGGCATCCCGGTGAGCACAACCCATACCATCACCGGCGCTATCGTCGGCGTTGGATCCAGCCGGCGCCTGTCTGCCGTGCGCTGGGGCATCACGTACCGAATCGTGTGGGCCTGGATCCTGACCATCCCATGTGCCGCACTGCTTTCCGGAGCGACGTATTTTGCCGTAGCGCGCCTGCTGCCCCAACTCCCCAAGGCCGGCCAGTCTGCCATAGGAGTGCTGATAGCCGGCGCCCTGCTATACGCTCTCGTGGGCTGGCTGTCGTCTACCAGAAAGCCTCAGCACGTTCACGCTTGAAGGCGTTCCTGAGTTCCGGGTTCTGGGTTCCGGGTTCCGGGTTCTGAGTCTCGGAACCAGGAACTCGAAACTCGAAACGCCTTCGCCGCGTGACAATCTCTTGAGCGATGTGCCATCCTGACCTCGGATAGCCATGCTGTCCCCGACAGCATATTTTCAGAACCGGAGAGCCTCACATGAACCCGTCCGAGGAAACCACTGTCCTGCCTCTGAACACCGGCTGGCGCTTCACCGAAGTACGCCCGCCGGACTCCTCCCCCAATACCGCCCTGCCCTGGATGCCGGCCACCGTGCCCGGCCACGTACACGACGACCTGGCCCGCGCCGGCGTCATCCCCGACCCCTTCAGCCGCATGCAGGAACGCGGCGTCGGCTGGGTTGATGAGACCGACTGGGTATACGAGAACACTTTCACGCTGGAAACGCCGCCCGCCAACGCCTATCTGCGCTTCGAGGGCCTCGATACCATCGCGGAGATCGAGCTGAACGGCGAACCGCTGGCGAACACCGACAACATGTTCGTGGAGCACGAGTTCCCGGTCGGCGGCCGCCTGAAGGCGGGCGAGAACACGCTGAAGGTGACGTTCCGCAGCGCGCTGAGGATCGGCCGCGAGCGCCGCGCGGCGTACGCCAAGACCGGCGAGGACCGGCTGGAGGACCACCGCGCCGTCTGGGGCCCGCGCTCGTTCGTCCGCAAGGCGCAGTACATGTACGGCTGGGACTGGGGCCCGGAACTCGTTTCCTGCGGCATCTGGAAGGGCGTTTCCCTCGTAAGCGTTCCGGTCGCACGCATCACCGACTGGAAGTACGATACCGTCTTCAATGAAGATGGCAGCGCCACGGTAGCCTTCGAGGTCAGTGTGGAGCGCGCCCCGGGGCAGGAAGAGACGCCGCTGACCGCGGCGGTTTCGTTCCCGATGCACGGTATACCTAGAGTACTCGCGGACGTTCCGGCTGGTTTAGGAAGACTGGCTGTTCCAGTAAAATGTTATGTTTCGGATGCCAAGCGCTGGGTTCCCAACGGAAGCGGTAACCCGGAACGTTATCGCACTCTTCTGGAGTTGTCCACCTCCGGCGTTGCGCTGGATGTCCGCCACACTAGCATCGGCCTTCGCACCGTCGAACTTGTCCGCGAACCCGATGCGGATGGCAAGGGCGAGTGCTTCAAGTTCCGCGTAAACGGAAAGGACGTCTTCATCAAGGGAGCCAACTGGATCCCCGCGCACTCATTGCCTTCGCGACTGGATAGTTATGATGGATTCCAGCATCTGGAGCGTGTCCTCACGCAGGCCCGCGACGGGGGCATCAACATGGTGCGCGTGTGGGGAGGCGGTGTATACGAATCGGTGTATTTCTACCGACTTTGCGACTCCTTTGGCATCCTCGTGTGGCAGGACTTCCCTTACGCTTGCGCCCACTATCCGGACACAGGCGAATACGCCGAGGAGGCGCGCGCCGAGGCCATGAAAGCCGTGCGTCGGCTGCGGAACCACCCGTCGCTGGCGCTCTGGTGCGGCAACAACGAAAACCAGTGGCTGGCGGCGCACTGGCCGAAATCCACGCCCAACGCGCGCGTACTGGGCAGCCACCTGTACGACGAAGTGCTGCCGGAAGTTGTCAAGCAGGAAGACGCGTCCACGCCGTACTGTCCTTCGTCCCCCTTCGGCGGCGACGAGCCGAACAGCCAGGACGCCGGCGACCGCCACGACTGGGATGTCTGGCACGGTGGCGGCGACTACACCAAATACCTCGAGGACAACTCGCGGTTCGTGAGCGAGTTCGGCTTCGCATCATCGTGCGGCCTCAAGGCGTGGGACTCCTGCCTCGCACCTGAAGACAAGCACCCGTATTCGGACGCCGTGAAGTGGCACAACAAGACCGGCAAGAAGTACGAGGAATACATCGGCTACACGGCGGCGCACTTCCCGGAGCCACGCACGCTGGAGGACCTCGTCTACTACACGCAACTGAACCAGGCGGAAGCGCTGAAATGCGGCGTGGAGCATTGGCGCCGTCACAAGGGGCGCTGCTGGGGCACGATCTTCTGGCAGTTGGAAGACTGCTGGCCGGTTCAGTCGTGGGCCGTCATCGACTCCGCGGGCGAGCCGAAAGCCGCGTATTACGGCATGAAGCGATTCTACGCTCCGGTCCTGATCTCACTGGTCCGCGACGGCGACGTGGTCCGCGCCCACCTGACCAACGACACGAACGAACCGATCCGGGGCAAGGTAACGGTTCGGGTGGAGTCGTTCATCGGCGAGCGCCTGGAGAAGGAAGACGCCATCGCGTATATCCCGGCGAACGGCACGGCGGAGGTGGACGCGGTCAATATCGTGTGCGCCGAGGGCCGCGAACGGGAAGTCTACGTGTACGCCCGCTTCCGCCCCGAGGACGGCGGCCCGCAGATCGAGAACTACATGTTCCTCGCCGAACCAAAGGAACTGCAGATGGCCGACCCCGGTTTGAGCGTTGATGTGTCGGTGACGGGCGGCGGTTTCGTCGTTACGCTCGGGGCGAAGCGCTTCACTCCGTACATCTGGCTGCGACTGACCGGCGACGAACCAGGCGAGTGGAGCGACAACCACTTCCACATGCGGGCCGGAAAGGAAACGACCGTCACGCTCAATGCGCCCGGCCTCAGCGTGGAGGACGTGCGCTCAAGATTGGTCGTCCGACACCTGTAAACATGTCATCCTGAGCGCAGCGAAGGATCTCGACGTCACGTTGAGTTGTTTCGCTGCGCTCAACCTGACACGCATGCTTTCCTCCGTGCTCCTCCGTTTACTCCGTTACCTCCGTGGTAGTTTCTGTGTGGACCATCGCCATCAGTTTTCGTTGCGGGGAGGGCAAGGCCAGGGCCTTCGCTTCTTCCGTTGTCACCCATCGGCCGGTCGCGATCCGCTCCTGCAGCTTCGCCTCGTAGGCATGAAGGGCGATGGACCGGCGCATCACGGTGTGGCGAATGGCCGTGATGTATTCTCCCAGCGTCACTTCAACTCCGAGGCGTTCCGCCGCTATTCGACGCGCGGCGTTCTCGAGCGATTCGCCCGGTTGAACGGTACCGCGCGGGACCTCCCACATGCCGGCCCAGACGCCGGTTGGCGGCCGCTGGAGCAGCAGTATCCGGCCCTCGGCATCTCGGATGACCAGCCCTACGTCGGCCTGCGCTTCCATCGGCGGTTTTGGCGCGATCTGCGGGAACTCCGACTGACGGCCTTCGCGCCTCGCGCTGCACCAGGGGGATATCGGGCATTCCGGGCAGCGCGGGGCCTCTGGGACGCAGACTGAGGCGCCGATGTCGAACAGCGCGAGGTTCCAGTCACGCGCGCGGCCGTGCGGCAGGATAACCTCAGCGATTCGCCAGAGTTCGCGGTGCGTGAAGCCCGAGCGCGGATCGCCGTAGATGAGCATCAATCTCGCCAGCACACGCGAGATGTTGGCATCGACGACCGGAACGTTGTCATTGAACGCAAAGGAGCAGATCGCTCCGGCGGTGTAACGGCCGATCCCCGGCAGCGCGAGGACGTCCTCGAAAGATCGCGGGAAGACGCCGCCGTGGCGTTCTACGACCTGTCGCGCCGCGGCATGGAGGTTGCGGGCACGGCTGTAGTAGCCCAGCCCGGCCCAAGCGTGCAGAACGTCGTCCAGCAGCGCGTCCGCCAGTTGGCGCACGGTCGGGAACCGCGCCATGAACCGCTCCCAGTACGGTGTTGCCGCGGCGACGGTGGTCTGCTGGAGCATGATTTCGGACACCCAGATGGCGTAGGGGTCGCGCGTGTCGCGGAACGGCATCGGCCGCGCGTTGCGGCCAAACCAATCCAGCACGGCCGCCTGCAGGGCCGGTATGTCTTCTGGAAGCATACAATGATGGTAGCAACAGCCTGAGTGGAACGGGCGTCCCGCCCGTTTTCGATGCAATGCAACGGGCGGGACGCCCGTTCTACTGGAAATGGACAACTCAATCCTCACACGCTTGATCCAGCCGGCTTTTCCGGGCGGAACAGTGATCTCTTCCGCACCGCTGGACGGGATGGCGAACAGCAGTTACCGGGTCAGCCTGGATGGCCGCGAGGCGCCGATCACCGTTCGGGTCTACACGCGGGCGCCGGAGTCGGCGGCGCGCGAGTGGGAGATCATGGCCCATGTTGCCCGCCGAGTGCCGGTCCCTCACGTCCTCTGGCACGGCAGAAACCCGGAACTGATCGACAACCCGTACGCTATCCTGCGCTGGGTGGATGGCGTTCCCCTCGACCAGGTGATCGCGGAAGGCGGATCGGACGCGCATCAGGCCGCCTACGCCGCCGGAGAGGTGCTGGGCCGCATCGGCTCCTTCACGTTCCCGAAGGCCGGCTTCCTCGGACCCGACCTGACGGTCACGGATCCGTGGGAGAGCTTCGCGCAGGGCATCCGCGACTGCGTGAAGGACTGTGCGTTCAAGGGCATTGCGGCGGACCGGATGGGCAGGGACCTCGCCGCGCGTATGTGGACGTTTGCGATGCAGCACGTCGGCAGCCTGAACCGGGTCCGCGACAGCAAGTGCTTGGTCCACGCGGATTTTCACGGTCGCCATCTGATCATGCGACGCGCCCGCGATGAATGGGCCGTTGCCGGAGTGCTCGACTGGGAGTTCGCGTTCTCGGGGCCGCAGTTGTTCGATCTGGGGCAGATGATCCGGTATAAGGGCCTGCCGCCCGAATATCACGACGATTTTGCGCGCGGATTCGCCGACCATGGCGGCGAACTGCCCGACGATTGGCGGACGCTGGGACGAACCTGCGACCTGGTGAACCTCCTGCAGTTCCTCAGCCGTCCCGAGCTCACACCCGAACAGGAAGGCCACTGGCTGAACGCGCTGCGATACGCGCTGGATGAGGAGGGAGTATGAGCATGGGCGACAACAAAGTCCAGCAGCCGGGCTCCGAGGCATAAATGCCCCGGCAAAGGGCCTACGGCCGCAAAGGCCATGAATGGCCTGACGGAGGGAAGGATGCCACAGAGTCTCGTAGAAATCTATGTTCACCTTGTGTGGACAACCCACAATCGGGAACCATTGCTGATTAGTGATACAGAACGATCGGTCTACCGCGTATTGGCCTCAGAAGCAGCGAAGATGAACTGCCGCATCCTGGCGCTGGGAGGCGTTGCGGACCATGTCCATGTCTTGGTTTCTCTGCCTGCCCAGTACGGTATTCCTCGTCTCCTCAACCAAATGAAGGGTGCTTCTTCACATCTCATCCGAGCCACGCCTTCCGGCGAGGGGTTTGGCTGGCAGGGTGGCTATGCCGCCTTGAGCGTCAGCCCCAATCATGTCCCACGGGTACAGGCCTATGTTCAACGCCAGAAAGCACACCATGCGGAATGCTCCACGTTTCCTGCATGGGAACCGTCCCTCGAACAAAACGCACCGAGTAAAGCGGAATGAGACACGCACTGACGCCGGGCTCCACTAGTCCCTCACTGAACGGCTGAGTGAAAACCGGCAGCCCATTCATGGGCTTCGTGGCCGAAGGCCAGCAGCAGTGGCATTCATGCCACGGGATGCTACGCGCTGGATGAGGAGGGAGTATGACAACCGACACCATCGCCGCCATATCCACGCCGATCGGGGAGGGCGGAATCGGCATCGTCCGCGTAAGCGGGCCGGACGCCTTCGCTGTCGCAGCGCGCGTGTTCCGGGCGAAAAGCGGCAGACCGATATCCGGGCAGCGGAGCCACACGGTGCGCTTCGGCACGATTGCCGACGAGGGCGAAGAGGTCGACCAGGCCCTGGCGACCGTCTTTCGGGGCCCGAATTCCTACACCGGAGAGGACACCGTGGAGCTGTCCACGCACGGAGGCCCGGTTCCGCTGCGGCGCACGCTGGACCTGTTGTTGAGGGCCGGGGCGAGGCTGGCCGGTCCCGGCGAGTTCACGCAACGCGCCTTCATGAACGGGAAGCTTGACCTGGCGCAGGCGGAAGCCGTGATCGACAGCATCCGCGCGAAATCCGACGCCGGACTGAAGGTCGCGATCCGCCAGTTGGAGGGCGTGCTCAGCCGTCGCGTGACCGCCGCCAGGGACTCGCTGCTCTCTGTCTGCGCCGCTGTCGAGGCGAGCACGGATTTCCCGGACGAGGTGCCCGAACCGGACAGGCCGCAGCTCATCCTCCAGACCGGCCACGTCCTGGACGAGGTGAACCGTCTCCTCGCGACGGCGGACAGCGGCCGGGTGTATCGCGAGGGCGTGTCGTGCGCCATCGTCGGACGGCCCAACGTGGGCAAATCTTCCCTGCTGAACGCCCTCCTTCGCGATGCCCGGGCGATCGTCACCGAGGTGCCGGGCACGACGCGTGACGTCATAGAGGAAAGCGTGACGCTGGGCGGGGTGGCGATCCGCCTCCTGGACACGGCGGGCCTCCGGGATTCCGAGGATACTGTGGAGCGCATCGGCGTCGAGCGCACGCACGCCGCGATGGCCGACGCCGACGTGTTGATGGTGGTTCTGGACGCCTCCACTCCACTCACCCGCGAGGACGAGCAGGCGCTGGACGAGGCGCGCGGCCGCCCGGCGGTCGTCGTGCTGAACAAGAGCGATCTCCGGCAGTTCCTGGTCGGCGCCGATGTCACGGTCCGCCTGCCGCACGCAGAGGTGGTCTCCGCTTCCATGGCCACGGGCGCCGGTCTCCCGGAGGTTGAAATGGCGCTGGCGAAGGTCGTTCTGGACGGCAAGATGGCGCCGCAGGACGTCACCGTTAGCCGTGCGCGGCACGTAGCCAGCCTGTCAGGGGCGCGCAATGCCCTGGAGGCCGTGCTCGCCACGCTGAGAGGTGACTGGCCGCTCGACCTCGTCGCCCAGGACCTCCAGATCGCCGCGCGCCACCTTGGCGAGATCGGCGGTCAAACGGCAAGCGAGCGGATCATACAGGAGATATTCGCCCGATTCTGCGTGGGAAAATGAAGGAATCGGGGGCAGGAGCCAAAGATAGGGATGCGGATGGCGGCGGGACAGGGTTCGGCGGGCCTGTTTCCCGTCTCCTGTCGCCTGAGAGGATATAATATGTTGCGGGAACTTGTACCCGCCGCTTGCCCATTATCGGAAACTGCCCCATGTTTGCCATCAATTTCTATTCCCAGATTTACGTCGATATGCTGCGCAAGGGCCGCAAGACCGGAACGGTCCGCCTCGGCGACAAATCGTCAAAATACCAGCCTGGGCAGCTGGTCTGGATCACAACGGGTCACCGCCACGGCACCCGGCAGAAACTCTTTACCGCCATTATCGACACGGTACGTGTTGCGCCTATCACCGACCTCACCCCGCGCGAAATCGAGAAGGAAAGCCCGGAGATCCGCACCGCCGACGAATTGGTAGACCTTCTCGAGCGCATCTATGGGGACTCGCTGACTCCATCGAATATCGTCACGGTGATTCAGTTCTCCCAGGTCATCGAATGAGGATAACACGGCGCACCGACGCCGGCCGAGGGCTATGCCGCTTCCCCGCCTGAACATAACCATTTCTCCGCTGGCTTTCGCCATCGCGATCGGGACCGCGCTTACCTGCGCGGCGCTGCTGTCCGGCCGTCACTTGCCGGCCCGCCCGCAGATGGCGGAGGCGCCTCCCCCCAGGCCCGTTCATCGCAACCGCCATATTCACCGGGCGGCGTTCCAGAAAGAACCCATCGTCAGGGCCGAAGACTTCCTCACGGGCGCCGGATTGGCCGCGCCCCAGGAGACCGTCCGCGTACTGATCACCAAGGCCGCCCAGAAAGGTCGCGTAACGTTGACGTCGGAGGCGGATCTGCTGGTGGTGAACCCTGAAACGCATTCCGCGTTCGCCCGCGTACCGGCGGGGATGCCTTACATGCTTTCCCTCTCGGATGACGGGCGCGACGTCGCCGGGCCGGGCGGCTCCGACCTGCCGTGCGCCACCGTTCGCATCATTAGCCTCAACGCATCCCGTCCTATCACCATCGGTACGCGCGCGTATCTGGGCGCGATTGAGGTGCGTGTCGGCGATTCCGGCCTGGAAGTCGTCAACGAAGTACGGCGCGAGGACTACATCGCGGGCGTGCTGGCCGGCGAATCGGTCAAGGCGTTCCCGCTGGGCGCTCTGAAGGCCCAGGCCGTCGCGGCGCGCACGTTCGCCCTGTCGCAATCCGGCCATCGCCCGAATGGCATCGACGTTGTGGATACCGTGGCCGACCAGGTCTACGGCGGTACTCGCTCGGACTGGCCGGAAATCCGCCAGGCTGTGGAGGAGACCGCCGGCATCATCGCGACTTACCACGATGAGCCGATTGTCGCCTATTTCAGCGCCGATTGCGGCGGGCAGACCAGGTCGAATGCAGCGGCCGGCCTCAGCCATAGAGAATTGCCGTACTTGCTCCCGGTAGTGGACGCCCCCGCGGGCGGACCGGATTACTGCTCCGCGTCGCCCCGGCACACGTGGACGCTCGACATCCCCGCGGCCGACATCATCGCCAAACTGAACGCGAAGGGCGGTACGAAACTGGCAGCCATCACCGACATCCGATTCAACCGTGTATCAGCGGATGGCCGGGTCGGAGAGGTGGAGGTCGAGGGGCTCCCGGTATCCGAAAAAGCGATCGCGCCCGCAGCGCAGCCTGGCGCCGCAACACCTGCCGAACCGAAGGTGGAATCGCCGGCTGCCCAGGGCGACTCGGCGGCGGATCCGGGGAAGCCGGTTGTCCCGGTAGCCCCGGCCGACCCTGGAACCGCGCCGCCAACCCCCGAACCGGTGAAGTCAACATTCGCGGGCTATGAGTTCCGGAAGATGGTGGGCACGAATGTCCTCAAGAGCCAGATCATGACCGTCTCGCGGTCCGGCGAGGATACGTGGACGTTTTCCGGACGGGGATACGGTCACGGCGTTGGCCTCTGCCAGTGGGGAGCCTGCGGGATGGCCCGGGCCGGCATCGGATACGACGCCATCCTCAAGCACTATTACACCGGCATCGAACTGACGCACGAGAAACAGCGCACCGGTATCCTGGAAGGGCGCGCGCGGGACATTTCCGGCGCGTTCGCGCCCGGCGCCCTCGTGCAGGTGGCCGGCGCCGGCCTTGAAGCCGTCGCGGACCGGGAAGGCTTCTTCCAGTTCAAAGACCTGCCCGCGGGGACATACGATCTCGTTGTCACCCCCAAAGGCGGGCAGGCAACCGTGTCGTTCGCCTGGCGCGTGAAGGCCTAGCCAGACCCGGCAGGTTTGTCGGGCGCAGCCTCGAATCATATAGCACAGCGACAAAACCAAGGAGGGATTTGATGAGCACCGGAATCAGCGCACTGCGCGAGCATCTCGGAGAGATAAGCGACATCGACATGGCAGCCAGTGTCCTCGGCTGGGACCAGCAGACGTATATGCCTCCCGGAGGAACCGAAGGGCGCGCGCAGCAGCTCTCCACCCTCAGCAGGCTGTCCCACACCTGGTTTACCTCGAGCAAGACCGAACAGCTCCTGGACGCGGCGCAGCAGGAAGCGGACGCACTGGACCGGGACAGCGACGACGCCTGCCTTGTCCGCATCGTGAGGAAAGACTACGAGCGGGCGCGGAAACTGCCAAACGATTTCGTCGCCGCGTGGACGATGGATGGTATCCGCGCCAACGAGGCGTGGCGGGTCGCGCGGAAGGCCAATGATTTCAAGGCGTTCCAACCCCATCTCGAAAAGCAGGTGGATTACGCGCGGCGAGCGGCCGACTATTACGGCTTCGAGGACTCACCCTACGACGCCCTGCTCGATGTCTTTGAGCCGGGCGCCAGGACGGCGGAAGTGAAGGCGGTATTTGACGTTGTCCGCCCGCAGCAGGTTGCGCTCGTGAAGGCGATCGCGGAACGCCCCGCCCCGCGTACCGATTTCCTGACCAGGGATTACCCGGAGGCCGGCCAGCAGGCCTTTGCGCTCAAAGTCGCTCAGGATTATGGCTACGATCTGAACCGCGGCCGCCTCGACGTTGCGCCGCACCCGTTTGAGACGGATTTTGGGCGCGATGATGTGCGCATCACCACACGGTTCGATCGGAAGGCGCCTCAGGAATGCCTCTACTCCATCTTCCACGAATCCGGCCATGCTATGTATGAGCAGAACATCAAGCCCGTTTTCTCCCGCACGCCCCTCGACAACGGGTGCAGCATGGTGTTCCACGAGAGCCAAAGCCGGACTTGGGAGAACATCGTCGGCCGCAATCGCGGTGTTGTGGAGCACTATTTCCCGCTGCTGAAAGAGACATTCCCGGAGAACCTCGCGGATGTAACCGCCGAGGAGTGGTACCGCGCGGTAAACTGCGTTCGGCCGAGCCTGATCCGTACCGAGGCGGATGAAGTCACTTACAATCTTCACGTCATGCTGCGCTTCGAACTGGAGCAGGCTTTGCTGGACGGGACGATGAAAGTCGCCGATCTGCCGGAGGCCTGGAATGCCAAGATGCAGGAATTCCTGGGGATCGTGCCGCCGAACGACGCGGACGGCGTATTGCAGGACTCGCATTGGAGCCAGGGCTCGCTCGGGTATTTCCCGACGTATGCGCTGGGAAATATCCTGGGCGCGCAGATCTTCGAAACGGCCCTAAAGGCGCACCCGGAGATCCCGAGACAGATGGCGCAGGGCCAGTTCACAACGCTCAGAACGTGGCTGGTGGAAAACGTGTACCAGTACGGCCGCCAGTACGAGCCGAAGGAACTCGCGCTGAAGGTGAACGGCAAGCCCCTGGATCCGGCGCCTTACGTTGCCTACCTCACGGGCAAGTACGGCGAACTGTACGGTCTGTAAGAAGTCGCGCTGTTCACCGATACGGCGTGACGGCGCCGCACAACCAGGGAGTTCCGAGTTCAATGTGATTCGCGCCGAACGCGATCGGCGGAAGAGTCCGGGAAGGCCGATATCCATGAGCACATTCGTTTCGGTTCCCGCCGCGATGCTGGTCCTCGCCTTGTTGGCGGCTACCGCCGGCGCCATCCCGATTCCGACGGACGGCGGCGCCGGCGTCTCCCTCGACGGGATGTGGCGATTCAAGCTCGAACAGGCCGGCGACACCGCGGCCGATGCGCCGCGCAAACTGGGCGCCATCGAGCCGATCACCACCCCCGAGACCTTTGAGCCGTTCTTCCGGACGGACTACGTGGAAGACGCCGCCTGGCACGACTTGCGCGTGCCCGGCAATTGGGAGATCGCCGGATACTCGCCCGCCACTTATGACCACCCGGACAACGCCTCCGGATTCTACCGCAAGTGGTTCAAAGTGCCGTCGAAGTGGGCCGGCCAGCGGGTCTATGTGAACTTCGACGGCGTGCAGAACGGGGCGGAGTTGTTCCTCAACGGACAGCCGGTGAGCGTGAGCGAACCGAGTTGGGACCGCGCGAACTACCACGAGAGCGGATGGACAGCCTGGCAGGCGGACCTCACGCCGCAAGTGAAATTCGGCGAACGTAATCTGCTGGCGGTCCGAGTAACGAAGATCACACGGTCTGCGGATCTCGATTCGGGCGACTATTTCTTCCTCGGCGGCATCCACCGCACAGTGACCCTGTTCTCCGTGCCGCAGACGCACATCGAGGATTTCGTGGTCCGTACGACACTTCAACGCGGCGGGAGCGCCGAGGTACGGGTGGGCGTCACCGTAACACCGGCCCGGGAAGCCCCGCTCATCGCCGTCCGCATCGGCGACGACGCCGAATGGCACACCGCTCCGGCGGTGCCCGGAGGAACGGTGGAGATAGCCCAGGTTCTCTCGAAGCCGCGCCTGTGGTCGGCGGAACACCCGAACCTGTATCCCCTGACAGTTGAACTCCGTGAGCCGTCCGGGCGAGTGATTCAACAGATCCGCCGCAGAATCGGGGTCCGCGAGGTCTCCATCCGGCGCGGCGTGCTGATGGTGAACGGTGTGCCGGTCAAACTCACGGGCATTTGCCGCCACGACGTGTATCCGGACGCGGGAACGGCCGTGGGGATAGACGTCTGGCGTAAGGATCTGGAGTTGATGAAGGCGGCGAACATCAACGCGATCCGCACCTCGCACTACCCCTATGGCTCCGGCTTCTACGACCGGTGCGACGAAATGGGATTCTACGTCCTCGACGAACTCCCATATTGCTGGTGCAACGCCGATGACCCCGCGATGAGGCCGGCCTTCGAGCAGCGCGCCCGGGAGACGGTGCGCCGCGACCGGAACCACCCGTCCATCATCATTTGGGCGGTTGGGAACGAGAACAAGCCGGGACGCAACCTCCAGGTCGCGGCAGACATCGCCAAAGCGCTCGATCCATCAAGGCCACGGCTTGTATCGGAGATGAAGGCGGACCGGTACGGCGTGGAGATGGACGACCTTCACTATACGTCGCCCGCCGAGATCCGCAAACGCGCTGACGACACCGCGCGCCGGGCCAAGTGGCCGATGATATTCGCCGAAAACCCCAACGTGTGGGACGTGCGGAACGGCGCCGACTACGGGTGTCTCGACCTCTGGGCCGCCGTCCTCAAGCGCAACTGGGACATCGTGTGGGACGCTCCCGGGATACCCGGCGAGTTCCTGTGGGAATGGCAAGACCGCGCCGTGCAGGACAAGTCGCCGGTCAAACTCTACCGGTTCGACCGCGAAACCGGCATTCAGTACGCCAAGACGAAGGGCCTTGTGGACGGTTGGCGACACCCTCGCCCGGACTATTACCACGTGAAGATGGTCTACTCGCCGATCCAGGTCGATGCGAAGGCCGACATGGCATCGAAGCCGGGCTACGCAGTTCTGAAAGTGCATAACCGGTACTCGTTCACGAACCTGTCGGAGATCAGGGCCGAGTGGACCCTGCTCGCCCGGGGGCGGAAGGTCGAAGAGGGTACGGCCCGCCTGGCGTTGCCGCCGCGGACGCGGCGGAGCGTTGCCCTGAAGCTGCCGGCGGGATTTGCCGGGTTGGGCGCCGATACGCTGCGTATTGCGTTCGAAGACCCGCGCGGATGGAACATCGTCACGTGTCAGTTCCCGCTCACCCCGGCAATCGCGACGCCCGCGCTGGGCCCGCCACCCGCCGGTCTGCCGTTCCTGACATTCAACCTGATAACCCGCGACACCCACGGTGATCCGTACCTGTGGAACACCGCGGAACGGCATGCTGCGAGCGTAATCAATGTGAAGCGCACGCCGGAGGGGGCGGGCCTCGGTGGAACGACGTCGATGGAAGGCGACATCGTGATGGCGGATGCGCCCACGCGCGTTGTCGGCCGTGTAAGTGTGCGCTTTTCAGACGTCAGGTTCGCCTACCGTGTTGAGTGGACGGGGGAAAAGGCGGATGTTCAGGAGATCGGCTGGGTATTCGAAATGCCCGCCCTGTACGATCGGTTCTCGTGGAACCGCCACGCGCTGTGGACGTACTACCCTGCATTGCACATCGGACGGCCCGCCGGCACGGCCCGGCCGGACTCCATGGACGCCCACAATACGAACCTGACGCGCCCGGATGCCTTCGACTTCAACTCAACGAAATACGAATGCGAGTGGGCATCCCTCAGCGCGCCCGATGGGCACGGCCTGCGCGTCGAGTTCAGCGCCGACGACCGGCATCAGGTCAGGGGCGGCAAAAATGCCGAGGGTCACACGCTTCTGTACGTGAACTGGAAGGTGTGTCCACCGCGGGACATCAGCAGCAATGCCGTGCCGGACCTCTACCTGGAATTACAGCCGGGAGCGGCTATCGAGAGCAGCTTCCGTGTGGGATCGCAGCAGGCGGCGGCCGCCGACTGACGCCGCACCTACGACAGTTTGTTTTCGAGGTGGCTCAGGGCGGCCTCCATCGGAGCGGTGGCGGCGAGGAGCTGCGTGGTCGTCTCGGTCTGGATCACAACCTCGTTGATCTCCCGCAAGACCTGTTCCGGCGCCTGAGTGCGCACCTGGTCGGCGATCAGGCCGAAGGTGCTCTCGATCAGATCCAGCTGGCACTCCAGGTTGGTGATAATGTCGCCCAATTCGCCGATTCGCGTGCGGCGTTTGGTGAGAACCTCGAGGTTCTTCGACATGACCATCTTGTTGGCGTCGCTCGTCTGGGCCCCGATGGAAGCCTGAAGCTGCTGGATGCGCGCGTCCTGATCCTTCCGGATCTCGTCGATAATCGCGCCGACATCCGTGACGCGCTTAGGGGTGCCGCCCACCGGTATCTGCACGTAATCCTGCTTTTCGTTCAGGAGCGTTCCGGCGAGGTCGAAGAGTTTGTCGAGCCACGGAGCGCCCGACTGGGCCGGCCCCGGCGCCGGCCGAACCATTTCGACCAGGTAGGCGCGGTATTGGGCGTTTTTCGCGCCGAACTGGAGAAACTTGTCCAGGAGGACGTCCATTTGCCCGCAAATCCCCGCCATCTCGGCCGGCCGCGTACCCGCGGCGGCAGGGATCTGATTGCGCATCGTCTCCAGGCGAAGGAACCGTTTGCGGTCGGCCGGCAGAAGCCTCGGCAGGGTCATGGTTTTCAGGCGAGCCCGGTCCCGCTGGCGGAGCCGAAAGGCGCGCTCCTCCAATATGCCGCGGTACCATGCGCTCGGGGGTACAATCATCAGATACGCGCACTCGATGACGAGGGCGCCGAGCAATATCGGCACCGCCCCGGAGGCCAGGTACAGCGCCGCGCCAAAGCCCAGGAACAACAGGTTCCCCAACTCCCCTAACGCCGATTTTACGTTGTATTGTATCCGCATCCTGCCTGACCTGCCTCATGCGCCGACGCCGGGAAGGGCCGGCGCGCGCCTGCCTCATCTGTGAGCCGACGGGCATAAAATGCCCGTGCCGGTCACAGCGTGTTGAGCGCCATTGAACCGGCACGTCGTCGGCAAACCGGCCTGTTCCGCCCGGCCGAATGGCGTGTTACTGTTTCTGCTCGATCGTCGGCGGAGCGACTTGCTCTTCCGCCGGCGCTTCCGCCGAGGCTGCCGGGGACAGCTGTCGCGGAGTCTCGACGCCGGGCAGCAGGCCCAGTTGGCGCTGATAGTCCTCGTATGCCGTGGAAGCGGCCAGTGACGCGGCGCTGATACGCACCTGCGCCAGTTGGGCTTCCGTCGAACGGCCGCTTACCTCGAGCATTCCCTGCGCCTTGGCGTAGCGCTCATCGATGCGACGGCCCACTTCATCCAGAACGCTGGCGTCGTCACCGGTCTCAAATGACGAGCGCAACTGGGCCATTTGTTCGACCATCGCGGCTTGCTTGTTACGGTTGATCTTCTGAATCGCCACCTGGCTGCGGCGTTCGACTTCCGATTCGTAGGCATCCAGTAGCTGCTTCGCCTGGTCGGCGGCCGATTGAGTGAGCTCAAGCTGGCGTTCCTTGTCGCCCATCCCCGCATCGAGGTTCTGCTTGCGGGTGATGAGGACTTCGGCGGCCTGTCGCATGGGTTCGCCCCCGCGGACGGCGGCGATGATCTGCGGTTCGAGGGCTGCCAGTTCGCGCTTGGCTTCATCGAGGTCCGCCTGGGCCATATTGCGGGCGCCCAACGCACTGGCAACGGCCATGCGCATCTTCGGGACTTTGGCGCGCATATCGCGCATCAATTGCTTAAGCGTCAGTTCCGGATCCTCCGCGTTTTCGAAAAACGCACCCCAGAATCCTCGCCATATGCGTGTGAACCAATTGGTGAACATGGGCGTTTGGTCGATCCTTTCAAAAAGCGTGGGGAAGACTGAATCCTCCCGCGCATGTCGATACGCGCTTGTCAAGGCCGAAGTTTCAGGCGTCAATAATGTGCACGAAGCCACGCGCCGTCTGTCGGGCCGCGCTCCGTGTTTAGCGCCGGCTGAATACGACGCTCCGCGTTGCCTGCACGGGCACGGGGAGCCCGTCTTTCATCGCGGGGCGGAAACGCAGACGCTTCACATAATCCAGCGCCGCCTGATCGAGACGGCTGTCGCCGGATGACTGCCCGATGGATGCATCGGTTGTTATGCCGTCCGGGGTTATGGTAAACGTTACCTTCGCGGTTCCCTCGACGCCTTCCTCGTAGGCGGACGAAGGATACTCCTGCGCCGGATCGTTGAGCTTCACGGCGTCGCGATCGGGCGCCGCCACGGGGCGGGAGTCTTCTGTCGCCGGCGCCTCGGCGGAGCCTGATGAACCGGCATCCGAGCCCGAATCGGCGGATGTGGTGTCATCGGCGCCATTGGGGAGAACAACGGCCGGCTCTTCGTGCTTGAACGATGGCCCGGCCTCCGATTTGGGCGGCTTGTTCACAGGGGGCGCCACGCTTGGGGGCACCGGGGTTATACTGACGGCCTTGGGCACCTCGGTGACCGAAATCTTGCCCTGCGGGGCGACGGGAGGGGGCGCCTGGACCGTCGGCTGCACCTGCGGCGGTGGCTCCGGGCTACGGTACTGGCCCAGCAGGTAAGCGCCTAGTATCAACAGCGCGATCACGGGCAGCAATGCCCATAGCCGCGGATCGGCACGGCGCGACCGAGGGTCCGGCGGCATCGCGCCCGGGGGAACCGGATTGCCTTTCGAAGGCTTGTTAGTGTCGTTCGGTGCCATCAATCACTCCAGCGGACGGCCAGCGTCCACATGAGAGATGATAGCACCGGGGGTGGAAATGGAGGATGGAGCGTGGGGCGAGAAGGATGGGGGATGGAATCCTGTCTCCATCCCCCTCTCCTCACGATCTTTGCCCTACATATGCGGGCTGAGTTTCCCGACGATCGCCTGCTTCGGCTGCGCGCCGATAATCTGGTCCACGCGCTCGCCGCCCTTGAAGATCATAAGGGTAGGGATGCTCATGATGTTGTAGGAACCGGCCACGCCGGGCGCCTCGTCCGTGTTCACTTTCACAACCTTCAGCTTGCCGGCATAGTCCTTCGCGATCTCGTCGACCACGGGTCCGACCATGCGGCAGGGGCCGCACCAAGGCGCCCAGAAATCCACCAGGACGGGGATCGAGGAATCCAGGACTTCCTGTTTGAAATTGGCTTCGTTTACTTCGAGGGCAGCGCTCATATGTTTTCTCCTTGAGTGTATGCGGGGGTTCGTGCCCCCGCGATTTGTGTACGGCCGCGTCACGATGCAGTGCGGCTATCGTGCTTTATTGGACCTCAGCCATTCCGCGGCTTGAGACATGGCTCGTCCGCGATGGCTGATGGCGTTCTTCTCTTTTTCGGACAGATTTGCCATTGTGCGGCCGGCTTCGGGAACATGGAAAATCGGATCGTAGCCGAACCCGCCATTCCCGGACGGCGCCAGAGCAATGACTCCCTCCACGCGGCCTTCACCTTCCCACAGCACGCCTTCGGGCCCGGCGATGCACGCAGCGCATACAAATCGTGCGGTGCGGTCTTGATATGGCACGGAGTCCAGAGCGTTCAGCAATTTCGCAATGCGATCGCCGTCGTCCGCATCATCTCCCGCCCATCGCTTGCTATGCACGCCGGGTTCGCCGTTGAGACCATCGACCATCAAGCCGGAATCATCGGCCAGGGCAATGTTCTTGGTCGCCCGGGCCGTCGCCAGCGCCTTGATCCGGGCGTTCTCCGCAAACGTTGAGCCGGTCTCTTCTATCTCGGCCATTTCCGCCGGCGCCGCCGCGACTGCCCAGCCGCAATCGACGAGAAGGGACTCCATTTCGCGCACTTTGTGAGCGTTGGCGGTCGCCAGAATCAGCGTGTTTCGTGTTGCCATGGGGTTCAACAATGACGCGGCGGAACCGGTTCCCTCAGTCGTCCCGGAGGGCGGCTTTCTGGGCTTCAAGCAGTGTCCGGACGCCGCCCTCGGCGAGGTCGAGCAAGCGGTTCAGCCGGTCGCGCCCGAACGGCAGGCCTTCGGCGGTGCCTTGGACTTCCACAAATTCGCCCGCCGATGTCATGACCACGTTCATGTCCACCGCGGCGGACGAATCCTCTGCGTAACAGAGGTCTAAAAGATCGCGGCTTTGGACAATCCCCACGCTCACGGCGGCGACCGCGTTGGCGACAGGCACGCGCTTCAGCCCGCGGTTGGCCATCATCCAGCGAAACGCATCCACGAGGGCGACGTAGGCGCCGGTAATTGCAGCGGTGCGTGTACCGCCATCTGCCTGCATCACGTCACAGTCGAGCGTGATCGTCCGTTCGCCGAAGGCCTCGAGGTCGACGATTGAGCGCAGACTGCGACCGATGAGACGCTGGATTTCAAGGCTGCGCCCGTTGGGCTTTCCGGGATCGCGTTGGGTGCGGGTATTGGTTGCCCGCGGAAGCATAGAGTACTCGGCGGTGACCCAACCCTTCCCGGAATCGCGCAGGAAAGGCGGCACGCGATCCTCAACACTGGCCGCACAGATGACCTTGGTATCGCCGAACTCGATGAGGCAGGAGCCTTCGGCGTTCTTGAGGAATCTGCGGGTAATCGTCACGGGGCGCAACTCATCGGGTGCCCGGCCATCTGAACGCACGCTCACTGTCACTCTCCTCTGTCACATTGCGGGTCTGGTGGAATCATACCCGCTCAGTGTAGGGGAGGCGCGGCGCGTTGTTCAAGACGGCTGCGGCACGCGGACGGACAGAGCCTCTGCCTCGGAGTCCATCAGCGATATCAACTGGGTGAGGCGGGTAATCTCGAACACCCGGCGGATGCGGGGGGACCGGCACACCACGGCAAGCTCGCCATTCCGGTCGCGCAGACGCGCCAGGGTTCCGACGAGGACGCCCAGGCCGGCGCTGTCGATGTAGTCCAGCCCATCGAGGTTGATGACGATGAGGTGCGCGCCTGCTTCAATCGTCTCAGCGATGGCGGCCCGTGCCGTGGCGACGTGCGTGAAATCAAACTGCCCCGAAAAGCGAATGATCACTGTGTCAGGCTGTGACGCCTCCGTTGATATGTCGAAACCCATGATCCGATCTCCCGCACATTAACATGTTATCTGTTTAGTGTACCCAGCCTTTGGCAAAACTATGCATTGTCGCCAGGCGAGCCCCGCCAGGGGACAAGCGAGCGACATGTCGCGTCTATAATGAACACGCACGCGCACCCGGACTATCCATTTCCAGCATGGCTAACGAAAAAAACCACCCCGTATACTTCCTGAAGGGCAAGGAGGCCGTTCTGCGCAACGAAGCGCTGAACTCCCTCATCGAGCGCTTTACGGACGCGGCATTCCGTGATTTCGACCTCGAGCGGATCGACGGGCGTGACGCCACGGCCGAGCGCGTCCTGTCCGCCCTGGGCGGTGTTCCTTTTGCGTCCGAGAAGCGCGTGGTCGTCGTCGACGATGCACAGAGGATGCCCACCGAGGAGGTCGAGAAGATCCAGAAACTCCTCCCGAAGAGCATCGGTGCGATGAGCGTGGTGATCTTCGTGGCAGGCGAAACGGGCGAGGAGAAAAAGGGCGGCGACGACAACGGTGGCGGGAAGTCAGCGCAGAAAGTAGCCGGCATCGTGCGGCGGCTGGACTCGCTCTGCAAATCACTAGGCGTAGTGCAGAAATTCGACGTCCTCAAGCCGCCCGAGGCGGCGCGCTGGCTCGCGGCCGCCGTGGCCCGGACCGGCAAGAGCATGGACACCCAGGCCCGGACCGAACTGCTCGCGCGCGTCGGGTGCGATCTGGGCGCCCTCGCCATGGAACTCGACAAGTTGGCGGCGTTCAGCGGCAACCGGGCGACCATCACGCGGGATGACGTGCGGACGGTTGTTTCCGAGAGCACGGAGTTCAGCGTCTTCGTGATGACAGACGCTATCTGCGCGGGGAACGCCGCCCTCGCGCTATCAACGCTGCACGGCCTGCGCGCCAACAACGAGCCCGCGCTGCGCATCCTCCCGATGATCGCGTGGCAGTACCGCCTCGTCTGGCAAGCGAAAATGATGGCCGAGGATCGAACCGCCGCTGACCGTCTTCCGCGCGAGAAGAACTTGTTGAAGATGGGGGAGTGGAACCGGGAAAAAGCAGCCAAGCAGGCGCGCATGGTTACGTGGGAGCGCCTGCGACGCGCCTTCCGGCTTATCCTGGACAGGGACCTGGCGCTGAAGGGGATCGAGGGGCCCGCCGCGGACGAGGACGAATCGCTCGAGACTCTCATCGTGGAATTGTGCCGGAAGGGCTGAGCCGACGTGGGCGTGGCCGTTGGCTACGCCCCGGGGTATAATGGCGTCAGGATGTGCACCGCGGACGCGTTGCGCAATTCCTGTGCCGAAGGAGTCGTCATGAATGAGTTCTCATATTTGAAAGCCGCGAAGCGCCGGAGAAGGACCGTCGCCTGGGCTTTTCTAGTGCCGACCACGTTCGCGACAATCGCGCTGATGCTCGGAGTCAACGTCCAGATACGTTTCCGGGAGGAGTATTACTACCACGATCCACTTTACGCGCCATTCACGCCTCCTGCACGCCCGCTTGATCCAACCAGTGATTTGAATGAGCCATGGAGAACTCTATTCTCCAGCGCTCCGACCATCGAGCACAGAGGTTAGCCCCGGATGCCCCGTGTTCAAACGCCTGCAATCTCAACACTGGCGCTCTGCTGTCTGCTCAGCGCGACCGTCCTCGCCAACCCCACCACGGGTGTCTACCGCCTCACCACGCGCGGCCAACCGGGCATGTGCCTGGACGTCTACGGCTTCGGAAACGCCAATGGCACGGCCGTTCAACTCTGGACCGCCAACAAGACGAGCAATCAGCAGTGGCTCGTCGAGCAGCAGGCCGACGGCGCCTACAAGATCTACGCCTACTCCGGCCGGAACTCCCTCCAGATGCTGGACTGCAATAACGGTGTGTCCACAAACGGCAACTCCGTCACGACCTGGGAGGACAACGGCAACACGGCGCAGCAATGGTGGTTCAAGGACGTTGGAAACGGCTACTACCGCATCATCCCGAAGAACGCAGGCGTGACGTCCAACCAGACACTCGAGATCCGTAATGGGAACTCGGCGAAGGCCGGCGACACAACGGATATCTACGCCTACTGGGGAGGCGACAACCAGGTCTTCAGACTGGATTGGGCCGGCGTCGCCAAGGTGCTGCCCAGCCCGAAGAAAGGCCTCGGAGGCCGCGAGACCAAGGTTCCGTACCTGAACGGCGCGTGGTACTACACCTGGGGCGGCGATCGGCCGGCAGACGCCCCGAGCGGAGCGGAATTCGTGCCGATGGTCTGGGGCTACTACGGCAACGCGAACAACTCGCAGGTGAACTGGCTGGCCGGAGTGAAGGGCCAGCCCGGCGTGCGGTACCTGCTGGGGTTCAACGAACCGGACAACTCGACGCAGGCCAACCTTTCCGTCGCTTACGCCCTGGAGGGCTGGCAGTATATGGTCGGCACCGGTCTACCACTGGGCAGCCCGGCCACCGTCCACGCGGACAACCAGTGGATGAAGGACTTCATGGGGGGCTGTGCGACCAAAGGCTACCGAGTGGACTTCGTCTGCATCCACTGGTACGGGGGAAACGACCCGTGGGGCTTCCTGAGCCACGTGGATTACATACACAACCTCTACGGCAAACCCGTGTGGATCACGGAGTTTGCGCCCGCGGACTGGTCCGGCAACCGTGGAATCTCGCCGGCGCAATGCGCCGATTTCGCCCGGACAGTGCTGCCGGAGCTGAATCGGCGCGACTATGTTCAGCGCTACGCCTGGTTCTCCGCCGGCACCGGAGACGCGGCCCTGGGAGCGGCCGCACTGGTAAACAACGATGGCACACTCACCGACCTTGGGCGTCTCTACGGACGCCTGTAGGCGCTGCGCCCATGCCAACGAATTGGTTGGCTTCCGAAGCCAAGTCGGCCTTCGCCGACCGGGGATAGATTCTTGAGCAAGACACTGGAAACCGCACTGACGAAAGCACTGCCGACAGCCGCGCTGGCAGTGTGGATGCTTGCGCCGTGCCACGGTCAGTCATTGCTTCACCGGTACAGTTTCAACGGCAATGCGAACGACTCCGTCGGGACCGCCCACGGCGCCGTGGTGGGAAGCGTGTCCATCGTGCCGGCGTGGGGCGCGAACGGCACGGCCATTTTCACGGGCGGGACCTCCAGCAGCGGCCCGGGGTACATCCGGCTTCCGGTGACAGCAGTCAGCGGGCTGCAAAACGCGACAATCGAGATCTTCACCGCCAACTTCAGCACGCCGCTCGACGTCTACGGCCAGGCGGGCGGGTACTTTCAGGCGTTGTTCTCCGTGGCCGGAGCGTACGGCAGCCTCACCAACTACTCCATCCTCTCGCCAAACCGGAGCGGCGCCGGAATCGGCCTGGGCACACGTTCGGACGGCGCGGCAGAGAATGTGATTGTGAGCCCGGACCCGCTGCCGGTTTCCTACGGCAACCACGTGGTGCATCTCGTCTTTTCGGGCTTCGGCGGAATCGGCGCGACGGGCGTCGCGGCGGTCTATCTCGACGGCGTCAAAGTTGCGCAAGGGGCCACCGTCTACTCTTTCGCGAAGGTTGCCGCCGGTGCGGGAGGCATCAGCGTGGTCGGCATCGGAGGGGGCTCACCATTCAACGATCCCACGTTCAGGGGCAGCATGAGCGAGGTCCGGATCTACAACGGCGCTCTCAACGCCGCGCAGATCGCAGCAAACGTGGCAATGGGGCCGGGCGCCCTCGGCTTCACTCCGCCGTACACTCTCGCGGAGGCGGCCCGCGCCGCGCAGATCGCCGGCGGGGTGGGCGCCGCCGCCACTTCGTGGGAGAAAACCAGGCTGAATGTGGAGATCGGCGGAGGCTCCGCAACCGCGATAGACCTTCTGGACGCGCTTCGGATCGCGCGACGCGCGACGGGGCTGGAATCCAATCCCTGAATGGCCTCAGGCAGGCGATTCGTCCGGCCGTCATGGTGACGCGAGCCGTCTCATTTGACGCCGGTTTTCATGGGTCCAAGCGTGCAGGCGCCGTCCGGGTTTACTTTGGCCCGCCGATTTCCTATAACATGGAGGTGCTGACACTGCTTTCCTGACGATTGAATAGTAACATGTTTTCCGGCAATCCTGGCCGGATTTAAGGAGTAGCACAATGATCGTTCCCACACGCGTGCTGTTCGAGCACGCCTACGGTAAGTACGCCCTTGGCGCGTACAACATCAACAACCTCGAGCAGACCATGGGCCTGTTTCGCGGCAACATGGATTCCAAGGCCCCGTTCATCATCCAGCTCAGCAAGGGCGCCCGTTCCTATACGGACAAGCGCATGCTGGAAGCGATGATCCGCGCCGCCGACGAGATCTGGCCGGACGCCCTCTTCGCCGTCCACCTTGACCACGGCGACGAGCAGGCCTGCTATGACTGCATCGACAGCGGCTTCTACAGCAGCGTGATGATCGACGGCAGCCATCTCCCGTTCGATGAGAACATCGCCGTCACGAAGCGCGTTGTAGACCGCGCCCACGCGAAGAACGTCAGCGTTGAGGCCGAACTGGGCCAGCTGGGCGGCGTGGAAGAGCACGTGTCGGTGGACGAAAAGAACGCTCACCTCACCGATCCGGACGAAGCCAAGACCTTCATCGACGCCACCGGCTGTGACAGCCTGGCCTGCGCCATCGGCACCAGCCACGGCGCATTCAAGTTCTCCGGCGGCCAGGGCATCCACTTCGAGATCGTGGAAGCCATCGCCAAGTTGAAGCCCCGCTTCCCGCTCGTGATGCACGGCTCCTCCAGCGTCCCGCAGGATGAAGTAGAGCGCATCAACGCCGCCGGCGGCGCGCTGAAGGGCGCCAAGGGCGTAGACGCCAACCAGTACCTCCCCGCCGCCAAGCGCGGCGTCACCAAGATCAACATCGATACCGACGGCCGCCTGGTGTGGTGCCGCGTTCACCGCGAGCATTTCCGGGACACGCCGAGCGACTTCGATCTTCGCCCCCCGGGCAAGATCTTCATGGGCGAGTACGCGAAGTTCATCGCCAGCCGCAACGTGCTGCTCGGCTCCGCCGGCCAGATCGACGCCGCCCGCGAGTTCATCAAAGCCAACTCGTAAGTGGAAACGATGAAGTATGAGCGATGAGCGATGAATCCCGGTTCGGGGATTCATCGCTCATCGGGTTTTGGGCGAACCATATCCGCGGAAGAGTGCGTCAAGTGGAGTTGGAGGCATACCATGCAGATGCGCTCGACGGTCACCATCTTCCTTTGCGGAGTACTCGGCGCGGTTGTTCTGGCGGCAACCGCCAATACCATCAACTCCCAGGTTAGCCCTGAGTACTTCCGCGTCGTGATGGGTTGGGAGAGTGTGACAAACCTGTCGCGAACCATCGTTGCCCAGGGCATCCTCGAAGCCCTCGTAGCCGGCACGTTACTGTCCCTCACGCTCACTTGCGGAATCGTCCTCACCATGCGTTCGGAGGCATCGATCCGCGCCGGATTGTCGTGCCTGGCACGCATTTTGGTCGGGGCGGCTGCTGGCTGGCTGGCCGGAGGCGCAATTGGAGTGCTGCTCTGTTCCCTGGGCCCTGATCTGTTCGCAAACGCGTTCTATGGAGCCGGAAAGCCACTATCGATATCGCGTTTCGCGTGGGTCGGGGGATCCATCTGGGGCATCTATCTCGGAGCGGTCGTTTCGATAGTATTGGTGCTAGTCGCGCTCAAATCGTCTCAGGAATCCGTGCCCCGGAAGAGATAGAACCGCTCGCTGCCGAAACCAACCTGGGCGGCTCGGGAATTCATCGCACCGCGTTCGTCGTTTCCGTTCGTCCGTCCGTGGCGATCAGGATGGTCAAGGCAAGATAGCACGCTGGGACGAGGTAGAAGGCCGATTGGAGGCCGCCGGTGTGGTTTCCGATGAAGCCCATCAGCCACGTAAAGAACCCGCAGCCCGGCACCCCCGCGCATGCGAGCAGGATCATCAGCATCGTGGTATCGGTGTCCGGCAGGCGGTCGGCGCTGTAGCTCTGGATGCTGGGCCAGTACGGCGCGCTGGCGATGCCGGCGGCAAACAGGACCACGAAGAACCAATTCATGTGCCCTATGACCGGCAGAAGCAGCGTTATCACTACGCCCGCCGCGCCGGAGCCGATGATGAGCGACCGCAGATGGTTCTGGTGGAGCAGCCAGCCGGAACCAATGCGCCCCGCCATCATCCCGGCCGCGAAGCAGGCCGTCCCGACCCCGCCGGCCCACGCGGCGGCGGCGAAATGGAGTTGAATGTAACTGGCGCACCAGAACGTGAGGCAGAACTCGCCGCCACCCGCAACGAACATGGCGGCGAAATAACGCCAGAACCGCGGTTCACGGACGATAGCGGACGCATGGCCCCACACGGCGGCGGCTGGAACGGAATCGGCAAACGCCATTTCCGCGCGGACACCCTTCCGCGGAATCACGAGCAGAAGGGCCGGCGCCAGCGACAACGCCGCCACCCCCGCCGTGATCACCCGCCACGACACCCCTACGCTCAGCAGCCAGCCGGCCGCCAGGACCGTGATGAAGACCCCCACCGACCAGAACGCATGCGACAAATTGACGTACCGGCCCGGCTCGCGCGCGTGCAATTGCTGTACAAACGGGGTCGCAAGCCCCTCGATAACGCCCTCACCCAGACCCGCCACCGAAAGGGCCAGCAGCAGCATCACGTAGTTCGGAGCGAATGCGCACAGCGCCATCCCGGCGCCCATTGCGAGAATGGACCAGCCCAGGGTACCGCGAATGCCCCATCGGGCCGCGGCGAAGCCGCACGCCAGCATCGCACAAACCAGTGCCGCGGTGCGGCCAATCTGCAGTGCGCCTCCCGCCGTGAGGCCTCCGGCTTCCAGCGAAAAGCCGAGTTCGCGGGCCAGCTCAACCAGTGACACCGGAATCACGACTGAACCGGCGGCGTAGATGGCGTAGGTCAGAAATGACGCGATGTCGTAGCGCCCGATCTGCAGGCGCCTATTTGAATCGGAGTCAACCACAAAGACACCAAGGCACAAAGTCGCAGATATTGATGTGTGCCCGAATGGATATGACTCCCAGATTCAGGGATTCCGAATTCGCTTTGTGCCTTTGTGCCTTTGCGGTCATCGGATTCCGTTCCATGTAAAGACCATACAGGGGTTCCATTCGCGGACGGCGCGCGCGGTCTTCATCTCAAGATGGTACTGGTCTGGGTAGTCGTCGAACGTGTCCAGCAGGGCGCTGCGGGTATTGCAAACATATTCGAAGGCGGTGGTGATCGTGGCGTCAATCGGCTGGTCGGTCTCCAGCCTGCCCAGGAGTTCGATCCTCTCGCCGCGGATGCACAGGGTCTTTTCGCCGGGATCCCACAGGATGGGGTAGACACTGTGCAGCAGGAGCGAGAGCCTGGCTGCGTGAGGCGTGACGATCTCGTCCTCGACGATCAGTTCCGCGCAGTCGCGCAAGGATGCGCGGCGGACAAATCGGTCCACCAAACCGCCGTAGACCAGCGGGTGCGAAGCATCGCTTTCCACCGCCACGTTCAGGCCGTCCACGTCGCAGCGCGAGATGTGCCCGTAGACGCCGCGCGTTTTACCCAACTGGCCGGCCCCATCCACCAACAAGACGTTGTGCGCCTGGCTCTGGCGGGAGTAACCGCTGTGGTGCGGGCTCTCGTAGCTATCGTAGTAGCCGGCGTCCCACAGCAGTTTTTCGCCGCCCACACAGAGGACGAAGCTGTTGACGTCCGCGTGGCAGTGGCCGCTGGCGCCCGGGTGCTTACCGCCGGATTTGAACGCGAACAGGACCTGATCGTCGGCGTGGAACGGGTCGCTGTTGACGACCACCCAACCCATGTCCTTGTAATGCGCCACGCGCGCCGGCACGGCGACCGCCGCCGCTTCCCGCGTGACGCCACCGCGGTCCGACCACGCGAGGGCGTGCGGCAGGTGACGTCTCTGGTCGATGGCTCCGCCCGCGATCGTGTCCACGTAGCGCCATTCCCCGGGATCGTGGTGGCGTGAGGCGAGGCGCATCGCGATGAGGCGATCGACGGCCAGCGGCGGGTGGTGTTTCACGTCGCCGAAAGGCACGTACGCGCCGGCCGGCGGGTGGGCGAGCATCTTGAACGAGGTCGTCTTGCGCAGCCATGGGTGCTCGTACAGGTTCACTCCGGTCGCGTCCAGCAGGGCATCCAGGAACTGGAACGTGAAGAACAGGCTGTACGACCAGTAGTCGATGCCCTCGTGCCAGCCGCCGTCCGGGTCGCCGAACGGGAAGAACGCGCCCGTGTGCAGTTGCGCGGCCAGAGCTACCCACTGCCGTGCGTCCGGTTCCTCTTCCCAGAGAGCCAGCCCACCCAGCCCCATTGCCTCCGCCACGAACCAGGCGTGGTTGTTGGCGGGGGAGCCCATGAGGCCGCAACTGAGTTCCTTCATGTGGAATGGGTTGAGGAATTCGTAGATGTCTCGACAGCGGGCGGCGATGGAAGCGCGGATGGCGGAGCGGAGATCGGCGGGAAGGGCTTCGCCGAAGGTATCGTACGCCACGGTGAACGCGTGGAGGAACGCGTGTGTGCTGTGATCGTTCTCCCAAAGGCCGGTGGGACCGAGCGGATCCCACTGCGCCGCGTGGGATAACATGCGGATCGCGGGCGCAAGGTACTTGTCATCACCGGTCAGGCGCCATGCCACTGTGGCGGCGAAAATGGCATCCTCCAGCGCGATGCAGACGGAATTGTTCTTCTTCCAGTAGTCGAAGCTCCAGACGCCGTTCGGGTAGCTTTCCGGTTCCGGCGGGCCCTGGAGCAGTTCCTCACTGATGTCGTCAGCGACGGCGAGCAGGCGATCGCGCCATTCACCGCGCTCACCTTCGGCCGCTAGAATCGAACGGACGTCGGCGTCCTGCAGGAACAAGCGGCTGCCGGGCGCCCGGTGCAGGTTGTTCAGGTCGGCCGATGTGCCGGTGGCGGGCGGTTCCAGTTGCGTCTGACGCTCGTCCGTGGCGATCAGCGCGCCGTCGGAGCCGATTGCCTCGACGGTAATACTGAACAGCCCCGCCTCCAGCGGCACGGGCGGAGTGAGGAAGTTGTACGGTGTCTCCCAGGTCTGTGGTTCGCCGCGGCCGGCGAAAGTGACGCGATACCGGGCGGCGCCTTCGGCAGGGAACCAGTTGACGAACGGCGGGTTGGCGGGAGCTTGCGTGGCGGGCAGCAGGATGCCGAACGGCTTAGGCGTGTTGAAGGGCTTTCTCATGGGAATTCAGGGTTCAGTGTTCGGGATTCAGGAGACGACCTTTGCGAAGGCGCCTCCTGTCTCCTGATTCCTGCCTTCTATCGTACCGCGATGGCCTCGATCTCGATCTGGCAGCCGAACGGCAGGGCCGCGACGGCCACGGCCGTGCGGGCGGGCGGTTCCGTGCCGAACGTTTCAGCGTAAATGCCGTTCACGGTTCCGTACGTGGAAATGTCCGTCACGTAGACAGTGGTCTTGACCACATTCACCGGACTCAGGCCGGCCGCGGCGAGAACGCCGCACAGGTTGGACAGCGCCTGCCTCGCCTGTTCCTCGATGCCCCCCGGTACGATCTGCTTCGTGGCGGGATCCAGCGGCACCTGGCCGGAGATGAAAACGAAGCCGTTTGCCTCAACGGCAGGCGAGTACGGCGCGCCGGCCGCCTTGATAGGTCCCTCGAATATCCGCTTGTTCATGATTGTTTCCTTTCACTCTTACCGTTCTCTACGCGGGCACGTCATCCTGAGCGAAGCGAAGAGCCTCGACGTAACGTTGAGATCCTTCGCTTCGCTCAGGATGACGTGCTTGGGCCTCAGCCCACAGCCCTCTCCCCTCAGCCCTCTCGCACCCACACTTGGCGGGCGTCTTCCATTACCGTTTGGTAACCCGCGGTCTGGCACAAGCCTGTCGCGGGTCCGTTGTGATCGTTGAAGAGGTAGGTTACGCTCGCGCCATCCTTGCGGCTCTGGCGCGTGAGATAATTCACCAGCGCCAGGCCGACCCCCTTGAGCCTGTACTCCGGTGAAACCACCACGGGGCCCACCTGCGCCATTTCGTCTCTGACGAATACAGGGCACACACCCGCCGCCGTCCCGTTGAAGAGGCCGAACCAGAATGAGAAGCCTTGCGTGCGGAACTGGAGCGTCAACATGATGCGCGCCTGCTCGCCGGCCGGTTCCGGCATTTCGAGCGTGGCGATGCGGAGATATTCGTTCAGTGTGGCGTTCGTGGCCATCGTCATGTAGACCTCCGCCGCGGTGTAAATATGGCGCGCATCCGGATTCCAAAGCATCAGGTCGGACCGGGAAGGTACGGGCTTGAATCCCGACGCACTCAGCTTCGCGGCGATGCCATCCGGGGCATCCGGATCGAGCACAACGGCGGGCTGGCGTTTGCGTTTTTCGAAGAAGGTTATCAGGCGCTGAAGGGCCTCGTCACTGCCTGATCGAATGAGCGCCGCGTGGTTGAACTCGCGGAGGTCGGGCGCACGACCGTCCGCGACCAAGGTGGCGCCGTCCAACTCCTCGACCACGTCCGCCACTGATGCGCTCAGAGCAAGGTCATGCCGGGCTATCCGGTCAAGTAATTCACGCCCAACCGGCATGCCTTCATCGTTCATCGTTCCGCGCTCATCGTTCTTTGGACGCCGCCTTGAGCGTGTTCATGAGCAGTGTGGCGATGGTCATGGGCCCCACGCCGCCGGGAACAGGAGTGATCCAGGAGGCCACCTCAGCGGCGCTGGCCGTGTTCACATCTCCCACATCGCCCTGGCGCCCCGGAGGCCGGCTATAACCTGCATCCACCACAACCGCGCCCGGCTTCACATAGGTCCTGTCGAGCATTTCCGGCTGGTTCAGCGCGGCGACCAGGATATCGGCCTCGCGACATATTCCGGGGAGGTCGTCGGTCTTGCTGTGGCAGATCGTGACGGTGGCGTTGGCGTGCATCAGGAGGATCGCCATCGGCTTGCCGACGATGTTGCTGCGACCAACGACCACGGCGCGCTTGCCCGCGATCGGAATGTCGTAACGACGCAGAAGCTCCATCATTCCGCCCGCCGTGGCGCTCACAAAGGTGTCACGGCCCAGGAGCAGGCGGCCAAAGGACGCGGCGGTGACGCCGTCCACATCTTTGTCCGGCGAAATCAAGTCGATCACGGACTGTGTATCGATGCCCTTCGGCAGCGGCAACTGCACCAGGATGCCGTGGACCTCTGCCTTCGCGTTCAGAGATTGGATGAGGGTGACGACCTCCTCGGTGGACGCCGTGTCCGGCAGACGGTGCAGCCAGGACACGATGCCGGCCTTTTCGCACGCTTTCTGCTTCGCCGAAACGTAGACCTCACTGGCGGGATTGTTGCCAACCAATACGGCCGCCAGGCCGGGTTGAACGCCCCGGGCCCGCAGTTCCTCAACCGCGGCCTTTACCTCGCGGCGAACCTGCTTTGCTGTTTCCTTACCATCCAGTATCTGTGCGGGCACTGTGTTCTTTCCTTGAAGATGGGCTATCTCGTGGAGGCGTGAAGGACGGTGTAGCCGATCACCTGGTCACCTTCGTATCGAACGATAATGTCATCGTCCGTAAGCTCGATGTCCGTCGCGTGGCTGGGCTTGTTGAAGTTGATGTACATCACGTCCGCCTCAGCGTCATAGGACGACCACAGATACCCCTCTGGCGCGCCGCGCACTGCAGTCACCATGCTGAGATAGTCTTGTGGGCTGGTTACGGCCATAGCTGCTTCCTCTTGTCTAGATATCCGGTGCGCCTGGTGAGAAAGGCTGTGATCACGAAGCCGTCCTCGCCGGTCTCACGATAAACTATCACGATCCATTTCCCCGGCTCCACTTCGCGGACGGCAAGTCTCTCGCCTTCTGTCCCGGCAAGCACACGCATCGGTTCGGAAACCGCTTCCAGCACATCCAATCGCCTTCCGGCAAGTTCAGCCTATTCCTCGGTTATGTGAGTCCATCGCTCATCGGTCAGGCGAAAAAGAACGCCGCTCACTGAAGGCACCGTGGCGGTCACTTCTTCGCCTCCGCGCCTTCCGTCCTTACGTATGAACCCAGGATGCCGTTCACGAATTTCCCGCTTTCCTCGGTGCTGTACTCCTTGGCAAGGTCCACGGCCTCGTTGATGGCCACGCCGTGCGGCACATCGCCCGAGTGCAGCAGTTCCTGCAACGCTATGTGCAAGAGAATGTGGTCAACCGTCGGCATCCGGTCCGGGTCCCAGTCGCGGGCATAGCGCTGCAGTGTTTGATCGTAGGACTCTCCATTGGCGACCACTCCCAGCACCAACGCCCGGGCGTACTCCGACACGGCCTCCCACGCCAGCGCGTCGTCTCTGCCCGCGATTGGAGGCTGATTCGCGTCCAGCGCGCCATCCAGCGCCGTATCGGCGTCCATCCCGCCAATCGCGATCTGGTAGAGCGTCTTGAGCGCAATCTCCCGAGCCAGTCTGCGTGTAACGGCCATCAGACTCCCATTCGCTTTTGCAGGAAGGCCGTACTCACCTCGCCGCGGCGGAAATACGGATTCGCGAAAATGCGACGCTGGAAGGCAACATTGGTGATCAGCGGTTCGACCTCGAACTCATCGAGGCAGCGCACCATGCGGTTCACAGCCTCCTCGCGGTTGGCGCCCCACACGATGAGTTTCGCGAGCATGCTGTCGTAGTAGGACGGCACTTCATAACCGGCGTACAGGTGGGTGTCCACGCGGGTTCCATATCCGCCCGGAAGGATCAGCCGGTCCACCTTCCCGGCATTGGGAGCGAAGTTACGGTCCGGATCCTCCGCTGTTATGCGCGCCTCAATGGCGTGGCCATTGATCCTGATGTCTTTCTGACCGAATGTTAACTCCTGGCCCGCCGCGATCAGTATCTGCTGCCGGATCAGGTCAACGCCGGTAACCATCTCCGTTACCGGCACCTCGACCTGGATGCGCGTATTCATCTCCAGGAAGTAGAAATGGCCGGTGCTGTCGAGCAGGAATTCGACGGTCCCGGCGTTCGTGTAGTTGACGGCGCGCGCGGCCTTGATGGCGGCTTCACCCATCTTGTGGCGCAGATGGTCGTCCACCGCGATGCTGGGCGCCTCCTCCACCATCTTCTGATAGCGCATGGTCTGCACGCTGCAATCGCGTTCGCCCAGGTGGACCACGTTCCCGTGCTCATCCGCCAGTATCTGAAACTCGATGTGGCGCGGCTCCTCGATGTACTTCTCGATGATGACGCCCGCGTCGCCGAACGCGGCCAGGGCTTCCGTCTGGCACGCCTTCAGGTTGGTGAGGAGGTCCTCTTCCGTCTGGCAGATGCGGATCCCCTTGCCGCCGCCGCCCGCGACGGCCTTGATCATCACGGGATACGCGATCGATCGCGCAACGTTGAGCGCGTCCATCTCGGACGAGATCGGGCTCGGGCTGCCTGGCACGACCGGCACGCCGGCCTTCTGCATCAATTCGCGCGCCTTGTGTTTGTCGCCCATCCCGTCGATGGCGGCCGGAGTGGGCCCTATGAACTTGATCCGGCTTTGCTCGCACGCTTCCGCAAACGTGGTGTTCTCCGCGAGGAAGCCATAGCCCGGATGGATGGCGTCGGCGCCGCTGATGAACGCGGCGCTCAGGATATTGGCGACGTTCAGGTATGACTCACGCCCGGCGGGCGGGCCTACGCAGATCGCTTCGTCCGCCGCGCGAACGTGCAGACTGTGAACGTCGGCCTGTGAGTACACCGCAACGGATGGTATTCGCAGCTCGCGGCAAGCGCGGATGATGCGCAGGGCTATCTCGCCCCGGTTGGCAATCAGTACTTTTTTAAACATGTGTGAGCAGGAGACAGGAGGCAGGAGACAGGAGACCGCGAGCGGAGCATCGTGCTTCTGACCAGAGACTGCGCGAATTGGAACGCCGTCATTATAGCAGACGCGTGCGCTTGTGTGCTGGCGCGCCGACAATAGCGCTCTGCAACTGAAGTCACGGCTGGCAATGCACGAAATCGGCCGCGAAGGCGGGCTATGTGGACGCTTGGCCGCGAATTCACTCATCGGAGCGGAGCGCCTGTATGCTGGCAGCAGACGCGAGGTATACTGACCTCATAGACCGTTCCACTGGAGGCACGAGATGACGAAACGCACCCTCTTGGTTATCGGCGCATCGGCTCTGGCGGCGCCGTCGTGGGCCTGCCTCAACGATCGGGACACCACCACCCTCGCCGACGTGGCGGGCAAGTTCCCAAACGCCGTCCAGGTGATCACCGGAAGGTTCCCCCGCAACCCCCCGCTCTATTACGAAATGCGCATCCAGCGCATCACAGGGAAACTAAAGCGTAACCCCAACCTGCTGCCCGAGTACGACGACATCGCGGTCGCGTGCGACCGTATCGGCCGCGACGACGAGGCCATCGCCTGGATGGAGGGGAAGCGCGAGCGGATGCTGGCCCTCGGCAAATCCGGCGACGCGCCAGACTCCGGCGATACTCCGTGGTACCGCTATTACGCCAACAACGGCACGTTCTGGGTGCACCGTTACATGCATAGCGCCGGTAAGCGCCCGCTAAGCGACGTTGAGAACGCACGAAGCCTCATCCAGAAGGCGATTGAGGTGTATCCCGGCGCCCACTACGGCCGCGAGCGCTTCCAGGTCTACGCAATGGACTGGATGCTGAACGAAGGCACCCGCGAGCGCTCTAACGGTTACACTCAGGAACAACCGCTGGGTGAGTACATGGTGGAGCGCGGCTTCTCCGAAACGGAAAGGCCCTCCGGCACGAATCGGATCGCGGCCACCGTCGATGGCATCGCCGGCATCATCGTGCTGGGCGCGGGCTGGGAAAGCGTTGACATGTTTGATGCTCTCTCTTTTGCCTTCAGATATCATCACGTGCGCGGTGCGCCGATTGGACAGCTTGCGACGATGCGTGTTAGTGAGTTACTTCGCGCCGGCAAGCGGTCCGCCTGGCCAGGGCATCCGCTGCTTCACTTCACCGTCGTACCGCCGGCGCCCGCCGCGACGAGTACATATTGGTCGGTCGAGTCCAACTACGTCCGCCTGCGCAAGGAGGCCGAGGAGTGGCAGGCGAAGCGTACGGCCTACATGGTGGTGCGTCTTCAGGCCGGCCGCCACCCCGACACCGACCCCGCGTTCTGGGCCGAGTACAAGGATGCCCCAGCGCCGCCCATCTACAACGCTCCGTGGTACGTGCGCGCCTGGTGGGGACTCGAAAACCTCGGTTTCTTCGCCTGGCTGATTGGTGCCACGGTCCTCCCGACCGCGCTCTTCATCAGGAGTCGGTGGATCGCTTCCCGCACTGGCAGGCCAAGCACATTCTCTTGGGGCACGTTATTCGCCCTGCTGGCGTTCGTGTGGTTGGTCGCCCTGATCCTCTTCCCGGTGTTCGCGAAGGCCAGGGTGTAAGGTGATGGCGCCGGCCCGAGCGTTATGCCATCCGCTGTCCGCAACCCACCAAAAACGGCACCGGGGCAGCGTGAACATGGCGCGCTGCCCCGATAGTGAGATTCAGTTCAAAGCGGCGCTACTTGCGCTTGGTGTAGCCGTCGATGCGCCACGCCTGCATAGCTTCGTGAGACTTGGTCCGAACGGTCCACACCCGCACTCGCTCGCCATTGGAAAGGTCGTGAATGGAAACCTTGCGTCCGTCCTCCGTGATGGTTGCCTTCATCGGCACTTCCAGGACAGGATTCTCGCCATTGGCGAAGCGGACGCGAATGTTACGGTTAGTAGCTGTGGGCTTGCGGACGATGACTCCCCAGCGCCCCGCGGGGCCGGTGCCGTGCTTGACGGTGTGCGCGGGCGTTCTCGCCAGCGTCGGGGCCACCGATATGCTGATCACCGTTGCAATGGCCATTATGGCCGATTTGAAGCTCATTCAGTTCCTCCTTGTGGATATTCAACCGGGCGTACCGAGATTGCCGCCCGTCACATCCTGTAACTTACCCTCGCTCGCCCGTAAGCAAACGTCTCCCGCATCACCGAACGGTCACAGAGGCCGCGAATATGTCGTCGCCGTCCCTGCGGCCTTCCACGATCACGTAATCGCCGTTTTCCAGATCGCGCAGGACGATAAGCCCCCGGGACGTGCGTATCTCCGCGCGGTTAACGCGAACGATCACGCGGCGTCCGTCAACATCGATGCGGAGGATGCTCCCACGGGAGTCGATACTGTTCACGCGGCCGCGGACGGTGACCTGCCGGCCGGCAGGCGCGCGATCGAGGCGGCCGGCACCTTCGAGTACGTCTATTCGCAACCCCGTGAGGTCACCTTCGATGGAGTACCGTTCCAGGCGGATGCGGACCAACTCGTCGCGGCGTAATTCGTGAACCGAAATCGGGCGGCCGTATCGCCTCACGGCGACGTTGCGCGGCGCATACACACTTCGTTCCTCACCGTTGTCGAGGAGCACCTTGAGCGTACGCCCAAATGCGCCGGTGCTTTCGGTGATGCGCCCGGACACGAGCCGTGTGCCGCGGTCATACAGCGGGGCATTGTCGTCGCCCTGACGGTACGTTGGGACACGGGTGTAGCCGTACGGATCGTCGTCGTATGATCGCGAAGGCGACCGGTAGGCGGGCTCGCGAGGGGGGCGAGCGCCGTCGGTCTCCGACCGATAGTCCTGCGCGATGGCGCCGCCAGCCGAGACCAGCCCGACTAACGCAGCGATAGCAACGCGCAAAGGGCCTGGCTTCATCTCGCGCCTCCCGGGAGAATCACCCTGGCGGCCTCGTGTCCGGCCTCCCTGAGTTTGTTCATCTTGCTCACCTCCACCGGTCCAGGGACGCCCAAGTCCTGCGGCAAACCCCTTCCTGCATGCTATCATGCGTTTCCAGGTGCGATGGCGACCACATAGCGGATCCAGCGGGCATCCGCGCTCGATATGGCCGCTCGCAAGGAACCGTTTCCGAAGAAGCACGGTTTTGCTTTGGAAGGCGGCGCTTTCACAAGATACGCGTGTAAGACAATATCACAAACTTGACAGGCACGGACGGCAGGAACAATGGACGAGGTAATCGAACAAACACTAGGCGGGACGGAAGAGAACGAATCCATGGAGTTGCCGGAGATACTGAACCTCCTGCCCCTTCGGGACACCGTGCTGTTCCCCGCCGCCGTATTGCCCCTGAACGTGGCCCGCGAGTCGTCGGTGAAGATGATCGATGATACGGTGACGGCCGGGGGGCGCATCATCGCGACCTGCACGATGAAAGACTCCAGCATCGACAAGCCCGGTGCGGACGACATCTACACCATCGGCACCGCGGTGGTCATCCGCATGATGCTCAAGATGCCGGATGGCGTGCGCTTGATGGTTCAGGGTTTGGGCCGCTTCCGCATCGTCGAAGTCCTTCAGACCGACCCGTACATACGTGTGCGGATTGAGCCCCTGTCGGACCAGACCGAAGTTACCGAAGAGCAGGCGGAGCACCTGGAAGCCCTTCGCCGGGCCGTCGGAGACGTATTCAAGCGCGTGGTTGAACTTGCGCCCGGGCTGCCCGACGAATTGGCCGGGATCTCCGATGCGGTGACGGAACCGGCCGTGCTCGCGGACATGATCGCCGCCCACCTGCCCATCGGCACCGAGGAAAAACAGGGACTGCTGGAAACGCTGCCCGTCCGGGAACGCATGGAGCGCCTGCTTTCAATCCTGAACCGTGAATCCCAGGTGCTGGAACTGAGCAGCAAGATCCAGGGTGAGGTCCGCGAGGAACTGAACAAGACCCAGCGCGATTACTTCCTGCGCGAGCAGATGAAAGCGATCCAGCGCGAATTGGGCGACGCGGACGACCGCACCGAGGAGATCGAAGAACTCCGCCAGAAAATCGAAGCCAGCGGCATGACAGAAGAGGCGCACAAGGAAGCCGACAGGGAACTCGATCGGCTCCAGCGCATGCCGCCGCAGGCCGCGGAATACACGGTCAGCCGCACGTATCTGGATTGGCTCACATCGCTTCCGTGGCAGTCGGCAACCATTGACAACCTTGATATCCCGCATGTGAAGGAAGTTTTGGATACGGACCACTTCGGACTGGACAAGGTGAAGGACCGTCTGCTGGAGTTCCTCAGCGTACGCAAGTTCAAGCCTGAAGGCCACGTTCGACAGCCGATCTTGTGCTTCGTTGGACCTCCCGGCGTGGGCAAGACCAGCCTCGCCAAATCCATCGCGCGGGCGCTTGGCCGCAAATTCGTGCGCTTCAGCCTCGGCGGCATGCGGGACGAAGCGGAAATCCGCGGCCACCGGCGGACCTATGTTGGCGCCCTGCCCGGCCAGATCATTCAGGGTATCCGCCGCGCCGAAAGCAACAACGCGGTGATGGTTCTGGACGAAGTGGACAAACTCGGCAGCGACTTCAGAGGCGACCCGACCTCCGCCCTCCTGGAGGTGTTGGATCCGGAGCAGAACAACACATTCCGCGACCATTACCTGGACGTTTCGTTCGATCTGAGCAAGGTGCTATTCATCACAACGGCGAATATGCTCGACCCGATTCCGGGCCCGCTCCGCGACCGCATGGAGATCATCGAGATCGCCGGGTACACCGAGGAGGAAAAGGTCCAGATCGCCATCCGGCACCTCATTCCCAAGCAGATGTACGAACACGGCCTGAAGTCGGCGGGAGGGGTCGTCACCGAGGAGTATATTCCCGAGGGAGAGAGGGACACTCCGAAGGACGTTCCCATCGATAAGGAGGTCGCTCCGAACGAGGCCGAGGAGCCGTCCACGCCCCAGGCTCCGCCCGAGGCGCCGCAAGGCCATATCGCCTGGACCGAGGAAGGCATCCGGGACATACTGCGGGGATACACTCGGGAAGCCGGCGTCCGCAATCTGGAGCGCCAGGTAGCCGCGGTGTGCCGCAAATGCACCCGCCAGTTCGCCGAAGGCCGCACGGAACCGGTGACAGTGGACGTTGCCGCCGTGGAATCCTACCTTGGCGCACCCCGCTTCGAAGATGAAGACCTTAGGGATCGCACCCTGATTCCGGGAGTCGTCACGGGCCTCGCCTGGACCCCGGTCGGCGGCGACGTCCTTTTCGTCGAAGCCATCGCTATGCCGGGGGAACGCGGCCTCACCCTCACGGGCCAGCTGGGCGACGTGATGAAAGAGTCAGCGCAGGCCGCGCTTTCGTGGGTTCGGGCACACAGCCGTGAACTCGGTATCGCCGACGACTTCTTCACCAAACACGAACTTCACGTTCACGTTCCGCAAGGCGCGGTGCCCAAGGACGGACCGTCCGCCGGCGTGACCATGGCGACCGCCATCACGAGCCTCGCGACCGGCAGGCCGACAATACCGCTTCTCGCGATGACCGGCGAGATCAGTCTCAGCGGCCGAGTGCTGCCGATAGGCGGCCTGAAGGAGAAGGCTCTGGCCGCTCACAGGGCCGGCGTCCGAACGTTGATCGTCCCGGAACGAAACCGAAAGGACTTTGAAGAAGACGTGCCCGAAGACGTGCGCGCGGAACTCACTGTCCATTACGTGAAGGAACTCAAGGAAGTGCTGGACCTGGCTCTGCAGCCCGCCAAGCCAGGAACAACCCCGCCGAACGACGAACCGATTGCTGTATAGCTTTTATCACAGAGCCTTAACTACGTTCGCCGAGAAGTAATGCTTTGGCGCGAAATATTGGACAACCTAATTTCGGGCGCTAAGTGACGCAATGACCAGATGCCACGGCGGATACGTACAAGATCAGACCCCACATGCAGCCAGCCATCGAGATAACAGGCCTGCGGAAGACGTACCGCAGCCGATTCCCGCGCCGCAACGTACACGCGCTTGACGATGTCACACTCGCGGTGGCGCCCGGTGAAGTGTTTGGCTATCTGGGATCCAACGGCGCGGGCAAGACCACCACAGTCAGGATTCTGCTAGGACTGGCCCGCCCGTCCGGCGGATCCGCTCGATTGATGGGACGCCTTCCCGGCGGTCCGAATCGGTCGCGCGTTGGATACCTCCCGGAGTCGCCGTACTTCTATGACTTTCTCACGCCGGTAGAACTGCTCACCTTTTACTGCCGGGTCTTCGGCATTTCCGGCGTGAATCGCCGGCACAGGATCGCCGAGGTACTCGACTTGGTCGGCATTGCGGATCGCCGGGACAGCCCGCTCCGCGCCTTCTCCAAGGGGATGACGCAGCGGGTGGGGTTGGCTCAAGCTTTGCTGAACGACCCGGATGTACTGTTCCTCGACGAGCCGACTTCAGGCCTCGACCCAATGGGGCGCCGGGACATTCGCGACATCATCCTCGCGCTGAAATCCAGGGGGAAGACGGTCTTCCTGAACTCCCACCTTTTGAGCGAGGTGGAACAGATCTGCGACCGCGTCGCCATCCTGAAGGCCGGACGCTTGATGAGCATCGGCACGGTGAATGAACTGATCAGCCGCGGCGGCGTTGAGATCTGCGTTCGCGCCTCCGCCGAGAACCTGCCAGGCAGCGCCTCCTCTCTCGCGGTTGGAGAGCCGACTGATGGGGTCCTTCGCCTCGTTGTGGAGCGCGAATCGGATACGCCGGCTGTCTTGCGCGCGCTGATGGATGCCGGAATCGAGATCATATCGATGAACCCCCGGCGCGAAACCCTCGAGGATGTGTTCATCCGCATCGAAACGGAGCGAACCTGACGATGCTGAGGCGAATTCTGGCCATTGCGGGGCTGACGCTGAAGGAATCGGCGCGAAAGCGCGTGTCAGCCGGAATGATCTTCTGCTCCGTCCTGATGACGCTTGCGTTAGGCCTGGTGGCGCGATCGATGCAGGCGAATGAAGGCAGCGATATCGGCCTCGCCGCGGCTGTATTCACGCTGCTGCGCGTGGTCGCCGGATTCACCTGGGTCCTGGCGATCTTCATCTCCGTGACCGCCATTCCACCGGAATTCGAGCGGCGGACGACCTACACCCTGTTCGCAAAGCCGGTAGAGCGGTACGAATTCGTGTTCGGCAAATTCCTGGGGTGCTTCCTCCTGCTAGCCGGCAACCTGGCTGTGATTGCGGCAATCGTGTGGTTGATGCTCGGCCGCGAGGACCCCAAGCTCACAATGGACATGCTCCGGAATCTGGGCGCATTCTGTGTGAGTTACACGGCGCTGATCGCGCTGGCGATCTCCTTCACCCTGGTGGCGCCGATGCCGATCGCCGCATTACTGTCACTGGGCGTCTATTTTTTGGCTTCCGTGTACGGTTACGGGCAGCAGGTCGCCGAGACCGCGCGCCTGCACCCCTTCTGGCGAGCACTCGGCGCGCTGGTCTTCCATCTCGGCCGCTACGCAACCCCACGCGTGAACTGGCTAAACACCGACCGGCCATTTTACCAGATCACCGGCCACACCCAGCCCGAAGCCATTCTGTATGTGCTTGCCTATTCGATGGCAGTGCTCATTCTCGGCGCCGTCGTCTTCTCGCGGCGGGAACTCTAGCGCCCGTTCAGGCGGAACACGCTGTCGGGCATGCCGGAGTTGACCTTTGTATTCGTGTACGTCCACTGCGTTGAGCCGCCGTCCGGCGCCTGCGCGGACATCTTCGCGGGGTACAACACATTTCCCTTCCAACCGATCCAGACATCCAGAGCGCCTCGACGATCCGTCGGAAACGAGGCCGGCCGAGGCTTCGCCTCGGGAGCGCGGGCGCCCGTCGCCTTCTCAATGATATGTTGAACCTTGTGGTGAGACCGTACGCGGTCAATCTCATGGTCGGTGATTGTTATGTGCGTGGGCGCCCACCCGGCAGGCGTGCGCACCGGATCGCGAAATTCGCCGGTTGTCGCCAGCCGGTTCGCGGTATCAAAGGATTCGCTGTGCACTGGGCAGAGCCGCGTCGTATCGACGTACATATCGGTATACGCCAGGTTGGTGAGGGGATTGAGGACCTCGGGTTTGAACAATCTCATTCGAATTTTGTAAACACCGACACCGTTTCGAACCGATTTGCCCAGCATCTCGAACCGGTAACGCTTTGGATCGAACAACAGCCCCAGCATCGCGAACTTGGTATCCATTCGGGCCGGCTCGCGTCCTGTGAGACGCCGGAAATCCGTTGTGACGTACCGATCGGAGACCGGGTCGTAGGCGGCGAATTCGGCTCCTCTCTGCAAGAATATCCAACGGTTGAAGAGCGGGAAAGTGCTGTTGAGTACCTGGAATTTGACCTTGTCCGGCATCTTCAGATAGAGATGGGCCGTCATCGACACCTGGCGGCCGCGCCGCTGATCGCCGGAACCCCTCGGCGGTGACACAATGATTTCGGCGATGGCCTCCATATCCTTAAATCCGCCCCCGAGCCCCTGCATGGCGCCTTTGACGCGGTTCAACACGGCGCCATCCGCGGCGGGTGCGCTGAATGCACGCAGCGGGGCCAGAGACAGGAGGAGGACGGCCAAAGCGCAAACGGCCCGGGCGCCGATGATAGAATTCACAGATGAACGCACAACTGCCATCCTTTGACAATGCCCTCATCGAGGGCGCATCCCAGTTCGGTTTCTCGCTGGACGAATCCCAAGTGACCGACCTGACCCTTCTGGTCGATCAACTCCTGGACTGGAACCAGCGTATGAATCTGACCGCGGTGCGCGACCCGCACGACATCGCCATCAAACACATCATAGATTCCATGACGTGCCTACGCGTGGTACCGTTCCCGGAAGGCGCATCCGTACTCGATGTCGGAACCGGCGCGGGGTTTCCAGGGCTCGTGCTCAGCGCTCTCAGGCGCGACCTGCGCCTGACCCTGCTTGACAGCACCAATAAGAAGCTTGCGTTCGTCGAACACGTAGCCCGCCTTCTGAGCCTCGCGCACGCCAAAGTCGCCTTCGGCCGTGCCGAGGAGGCCGGTCGCTTGCCCGAGCACCGAGAACACTACGACATAGTTGTAGCCCGCGCCGTTGCGCCTATGCGGATCCTGGCCGAGCTCTGCCTCCCATTCACACGCCCGGGCGGCCATTTCCTCGCCATGAAGGGCCCCAACCTCCGTGACGAAATGAACAATGCAGAACACACGATATCCGTGCTCGGCGGCCAAATACTGGAGCCCATCCTCTTCCAACTACCCTTCGGCGGCGGCGACCGCGCCATCGTGCCCATCTTCAAGGCGAAGCCCACACCGTCCGCCTACCCGCGCTTGTACCGGGACATTCGCCGCCAACCGGTATGACATTGTATCATGTGCTTAGCCCTTTCGACCCGCCACTTCCCTCCGTCAATCCGCGCGGTCATTGCGGTCAGCCGAGGACACAACGCTCATGGACAATCCGATCATTTCACCAGACAACCCCCGCAACACGACCGTCACCGATCTGCCCGTCGCTAAGATCGAGCCAAACCCCTACCAGCCGCGGACGGTCTTCAATGAGGTCGCCCTGCAAGAGCTTGCCGCCTCCATCCAGCAACACGGCGTTCTACAGCCGGTCATCGTGCGGCCAAGCGGTTCCGGTTACCAGCTAGTTAGCGGTGAGCGTCGCCTGCAGGCGTCTCGTAGGGCGAACCTGAGCACCATTCCCGCGGTGATTCAGTCCTACGACGACCGCACGGTGCTCGAAATCGCGATCGTCGAAAACGTCCAACGCGAGGATATTAGCCCGTTGGAGGCGGCGCGCGCCTACAAGCGTCTCATAGAGGAATTCGGGCTCACCCAGGAACAGGTGGCCTTGCGCGTCGGCAAGAGCCGCCCTGCGGTTTCGAACACGCTCCGGCTCTTGAAACTGCCCAAGATTATTCAGCAAAGTTTGGCGTGCGGCGACATCACGGAAGGCCACGCGCGCAGCCTCCTCAGCATACAGGACCCCGAGTGGCAGATGCGGGCGTGGGAAAAGATCGTACAGGAAAATCTGTCCGTGCGCGAGGCCGAGCGCCTCGCTTACGGAAACGAACCCGAGACGCCTCGGGCCGAACGGCGTGAACGCGGGGACGTTTCACGTGAAGCACGGGAACGCGGCGCGCAGGGCCAGAGCCTCTCGCCGGAGCTTGAGGCGCTCGAAAACAGGCTCAGGTCGCTGCTCGGGACTCGCGTGCGGATTCGCGGAACGCTGGATGGGGGGACTGTCAATATCGAGTACTTTGACGCCCAGGATCTGCAGAGGATAGCAGAACTGCTGGGCCTTCCGTGAGGGTGGCGCCATGGACGAGCGCAGCATCGCTCTTGCTTGCCTTCAGGATTGCCCCGGACTGGGGCCGATGGCGCTTGGCCACATTCTCCAACACACCGGAGGGGATGTCCCGGCCGGCGTGTTCGGCCGCGCGGCCAGTTGGTATGCCGAGGAATACGGCTTGCCCCGAGCGGCCGCGAAGGCGCTCAGCGAGTATGTTCCGCAGGGCCGAGACGCATACGCGAAGTTACCAATCCGGTTGGTAACTACCGTAGACCAGGCATATCCAGGCGATCTTAGGCGTATGGAGCACCCGCCTCCACTCGTGTCTGAGCACGGAATCGGAAATTGCGAGTTAACTAAGGGTAGTTTTAGTGTGCTTTGCTCGGCCCGTTCGGAGATGGATCGGGCGGAGGAGGCCAAAGCCGCCATCCAGGCCGGGCTGGAGGCTGGGTGGCATGTCGTGAGTGGGCATAACCGACCGATATATCAATGGGCCGTCTTGGCGGCAAAACGAAGTGAACGCCCTTCCGTGATGGTGCTGGATCGAGGCTTTCTCTGCGCGTTCGATTCCGACATGCATCGGGATCCGGTCGCAGCGGCTCGAATCTGGGGCTTCGCGTTCGACGCGGATCACTGTACGGCGCTCTCCGCCTTTCGCTTGAGGGACGCGTGGACGCCCCCGAACGGCCGGCGGAGGGATGCGATGGTGGTGGCCCTATCCGACACCATCGTGGTGCTGGGGATGCGGAGTGGAGGGACCATTCACCATCTGTGCGAGCACGCGCTCGCATCAGGGCAGAGAGTATACGCAGATGAGGCTGCCATGGAGGTCCTTGGCAGCCAGGGTGCGTCGCTCTGGACGGGGACTTTCCCAGCCGGACCGCTTTTGCGATAATCTTACGTGGGGGATCAGAGCAAGAAACGCAGCAGATGAATACTAGTGACAAAGACAACTTGGGCGCTGATTTGGAGGGGGCGATGGAGCGTTGGCGGGCCGCGGTGGCTGCGATGTCGCGCCCCCCGCACATCGACATCAAGCTTGAAGAGGCTGTTCGCTCGCTCATCGAAGCGCATTCGCGCTTCCGTGCCGGCAGCGCGCCCGACCTGGCTCAGGATGTCTACCGCACCGCGTATGCGCTCGCCCATACGGCCCTCGAGGATATGGGGCAGCGGGCAGTCGTCGCGGCCTTCCGCGATGCCCTCGAGAACTCCATAGCCGGCAAAGACGCGCACGCCGAGGGGGCGATCAATGACAATCTCGCCTTCTTTGGCGTTCTGAGCGACGCGTACTGGCAAGCTTATGTCGATAACCTGAAGCGGACGATCCGCAACCAGGCCGCCGAGAACACCGCGAAGGAATTGCACCTCGCCAAATACATCCAGCAGTATTTGCTCCCGAAAAAGATCCCTGTTATCGACGGATACGAGTTCGCGGGTCGCCTCGTCCCAGCGTCCGAAGTCGGCGGCGACTACTGGAGCGTCAAGTTCTACCCGGAAGACGGGATCGTTACATTCAAACTTGCGGACATTGCCGGTCACGGAATCGCCAGCGCGACGCTCGTAGCGGCCGTCAAATTCATCTCCGGTGGCTATTACCCGGCCGCGAAGACCGCCGCCGCCGTCATGAATCAGACGAATCACGTTCTCGTGAAGGAAACACCCAGCGACATCCTGGTAACGATGATCTACGGATGGCTCCACCCCGAGAGTGGCGATATCAACATCGTGAACGCCGGTCACAGCCCGATCTTCATCCAGCGCGGCGAGGAGTGCATCGACATTCCACCGACCGGACCGGTGCTCGGTTTGGCCGAAAAGCGCTATGGAGAGCGCCGGCTTCACCTGGAGCCCAAGGATGTCGTCTTCACGTGCAGCGACGGCATCACGGAAGCCCGTCGCGGCAAGGAGATGTTCGGCGTCGAGCGCGTCAAGCGAATCGTGGCCGATAACCGGGGGCTTCACGCCGAGGAACTCATCGATGCGGTGATCGCGGAGGTGGAGAATTTCTCGGGCGGCCCCACGGACGATCTCAGCGTGCTGGTGATTCGGGTGCTCGATAACGCCATTCCGCCATTCCGCTAGAGCGCTTCCGCCCCGCTGGGCGGGATCAGGCCGAGCAGCTGTTCCCGCCACAGGTCTGCCGATGCGGATATTGCCCAGCGGGCAGACAGCTCTACCCGCCACGGAGCCAGGCCCTCAGTGCCTGATCGGCTCGCCCTCGTGGCTCACGGGGTACCCCTTCTCTTCCCATTCGCGCCAGCCGCCGCGCATCGACAGCACGTTCGTGTAGCCCATGTGCCGGAGGCTGTCGGCGGACAGGGCCGACCGGTTGCCGCCACGGCAGTACAGCACGATCTCCTTGTCCGTGTCAGGGACTTCATCGGCGATGTGGTACTCAATCACCCCCCTGCCGATGCCGCGCGCGCCCGGCATGTGGCCGGCGCGGAACTCGTCGTGCTCGCGAACGTCGATCAACACCCACTCCCGGCCGGGTTCATTGAGGCGATCCAGCACTTCCTCGGGCTCGATCTCGCGGATGCGCGTCTTCGCCTCCGCGCAGATGTCCGCAAATGTGCGCTTCAGAGGCATGTCAGTCCTCCACCACCGGAGTGCGCTGGATATTGGGGTCAGTCCAGACATCGCTTTCGTCACGGCTGCGCGTGCTGAACTCGCTGACCACGCAACCATCCGGCCCTGCCTGGAACCAGTGCCACGTATTCGGCTTGAGCGTATACTGCTCACCCGGCCTCATCACAACTTCCATCAAGGGTCGGCAATACTCCGTGGGTGGCTCGCACGACAATGTAGCGGGCGGCGGTCCGTCATCCACATAGAGGGTACAGATGCCCTTACGGACGCGAAATGTCTCTTCCTTGCCCGGTTCGCCTTCAACCGGGGGGTGGCGATGCTGGGGACACGTCTGGAACGGCAGCATCACCAATTCCTTGGCGCAGCACCGGGTTGTGTTCACGTAGGTGAGCACTCCGAGCCCCTGAGATTCAAAGTCGCCCAGCCCGAAGTCGGCCACTTCCAGGTTCTCGCGCTCCTCGGCCGTCACCACGATCCCCAGTTCGCCCAGCGTCCGAGCGATGTAATCCTGATACTTGCGCCACTCTTCCTTTGTCAACGGCATTCGGTTCCTCCTGAATCTGATATACGCAAACAATAGCCCCGCGGGTGCCCTCGTGACATCTGTGTCGCGCGGAGCTTACGCCAGGGTTCGGCCCGGTGAAGGGGCGGCGGCATTGCCCACTCCGCCGAGGAAAAACCGCGATATGCGATCCGCCATTTCGGCAATGTCCTCGGGTTGGCCGTTCAACGGTGCGGATGCGCCAAAATGGGCCGCGAGCGCGATCAGCGATTCATATGCGAACGGGATATCGGCCGGGGAAATCTGCAGGCAGCCGTTGTCAACACCTGCGCGAAGCAGTCGCGTCAGAGGCTCGTAGACGGCGCCGAACGACCGGGCGAAGAGCAGATCGCGCATCTGTCCCGGAAGAAATGCCTCGGACTCCCGGTTGACAAGCGCCGCCAGGAAAAACGGGTTGCGCATGAGCGCCGCAACGGCCGCTTCCAGCCTTTGCTCGAAGCGGAGCGGCGCCGTCAGCGCGGCGGTGATATCGCTGGAAAGGCGGCTGAGGCGGCGAAGCCGGACCGCCACATACAGCTCGCTCTTGTCGCGAAAGTGATTGTAGAGATTGGGCTTCTTTACCCCGAGTGCGGACGTTACGTCCTCCACGGACACGCCGGCGTATCCGTGGCGCTGGAACAGCACTTCCGCCACGTCCATCATCCGGTCTCTGGTCTTCCCAACGGGCCTTGGCATGGGAGCATTATAGCGCCGGAACCGGGCGCATCCCCCAAAAACAGGTGAAGCGCCCCGAGAGGCGCTTCAACCGTTGGTAAGGGGATTTCTAACGCTTATGTAGGTACAACGTTGATCGCTTCGAGCCCCTTGCGGCCCTGTTGGACATCGTACTGGACGGGCTGTCCCTCGCGAATGCTCTTGTAGCCCGATCCCTGGATGCTGGAGAAGTGAACGAAGAGGTCTTCGCCTCCGTCATCTTGGCCGATAAACCCGAAGCCCTTCGCGTCATTGAACCACTTTACGGTTCCGGTAGACATGGATGAGTGATCCTTTCCCGAACTCGTTACCGCACAGACAGGACCCTTCCGGAACCCTCTTGCTGCTCACGAAATTCGCATCTTAGCGCCCGGCTTGACCGGACCTACGGTATTGTAAGCGTGCCGAACCGTCAAATTCAATGTACACATCACGCTACATCCATCGAAGTCTGTAGATCAGTCCGCACGCCGCTGGTACGACAATTGCTAATGCTGTGGGCACAAGGCGATATGGAATCCCGTGCCGAAGGCCCGCCAGATTCCTATCGGCACATAAAGACCTGAAGCGTAGCAGGAGATGTTTCACATGATCGATACCACACAGCCAGCAGTCACACAGACGAGGAAGCCGGACGTGCTTGCCCTGTGGCAGGCCCTCAAAGACCGGGGGGAGCCCGAGGCGCGGGAGCGGTTGATAGACCATTACGTTTATCTCGCAAAGCACGTCGTGGACCGCCTCGGCCTTCGCCCCTCCGGCTGGCTGGGATATGATGACCTCGTGAGCCACGCTATCCTTGGCCTGATCGACGCCATCGAGAAATTCGATCCTTCGCGCGGTGTCCGGTTCGAGACCTATGCTGTCACTCGAATACGCGGCGCCGTCCTGGATATGCTGCGAGCGCTGGACTGGGTTCCGCGGGAGATGCGCCGCCGCGAGAACGAGGTGAAGGCCGCCACAACAAGCCTCGAAGCCCAACTCGGCCGGCCGGCCGAAGACCACGAAATCGCAAGCCAACTGGGCTGCACCCTGGAAGAGTACTACGAGACGATCGCGAGCGCGTCCCAAAGCAACGTGCTGAGCCTGGACGCCTATGTCGCCGAAAGCGGCGACGAATCCCTCGATCCCCTCGAATCCCTGGGCTATCACAGCGATGACCCGGCCCGTCACGCGGAACGCCAGGACCGCAAGCGCGTGCTGGTGGAAGGGATTGAATCGCTGGGCGAACAGGAGCGCACCGTAATCGCCCTGTACTACTTCGAGGACATGACGCTCAAGGAGATCGGCGCGGTGCTCAACGTCTCCGAGTCCCGCGTCTGCCAGATCCACACGAAGGCTATCGGGCGCCTCCATGGTAAATTGGTACGCCAGCGCGAAGCCCTGCGGGCAGCGTGATCTTGGGGGGAGCATCCAGGATTCAGCATCCAGCATCCAGCATCCATCATCCGGCTTCCAGGTCCGGACGCTGAACGCTGGTCATTGGCCACGCCCGGTGGTAAAATGTCCATGCGATGCGCGTCTACCTCGACACTTGCTGCCTGAACCGGCCCTTTGCACACCAGGGGCCCCGCGCGAGGGACCGTGGAGTTTCGATGAGTTCAAGAGCGGAACGCACATTGGAACAAGTCCGCGAAACCGGCATTAACGCGCTTGCCGAGGCGCTTGGGCCGTCCGACATGCTCCGGTTCCTTCAGTTGCTCTCGAATGGCTCGGGCGACTATACGGAGGAGCGCCGCATCACCCTCAAAGACGGATCGGTCCGCGAGTTGGTGGAGGAGATTCTCAAGCGACGGCACAACGAGTCTAGCGCGCCGCCTACAACCGCCACGACGTGAGCATCCAGCATTCAGGCCGGACTTCGGACCTGGATGCTGGATGCGGAATGCTGACCCCTGAATCCTACTTCTTCGCAAACTCGCGGATGTAAATGTTCTTGAAGAAGAGCGGGCTGTTGTGGTGCTGGAGTTCGATCTGGCCCACCGGATAGATCGGCTTGTCGCGCTCCCAGTAGTTCTCCATCTCGACGTTGTTCACCACGAGCTGGTCGTTCAGGTGTACCGACACGCGGTCGCCGATCATCAGGATGCGGAACCGGTTCCACTGCTCCGGCGGGTTATCCGCCATGCGCAGGGGCTTGCTGGGGTTCCGCAGGTTGTTGTAAAGGCCGCCGGAACCGACCGGATCGCACCAGATCTGCACCTGGGGGCTGCCGCGAAGGTAGATGCCGCTGTCGCCGCCCGGCTCGATCTTCCAGTCCACCAGCATCTCGAAGTCGCCGTAATCCTTCACCGTACACAGGCTGTTGTTCTTGCCGTCATAGGTGATCTGTCCGTTGACCACCTTCCAGTGCTTGAGGGCCTCCGCGGTGGCGGCCATTGTCTTCTCGGACAGGTCCTGAGGCGCCATCGATGCGCGCGTGGGAGGATCCGCCACCAGTCCCTTCCAGCCCTTCAGATCCTTGCCGTCGAACAGGGCCGTAAAGCCATCCGGCGCTCGATTGTCCTTCGCCGGCTTCGTGAGGTCCTTCACATAGATCTCGCGGAACGCCACCGCGGCCGGGCCGTGGCCCAGGAATCCGATATGCCCGCGCTCGTTGCGGAATCCGGGGTGCCCCAGGAGGGTACCGGGGTCGGTTATCTTGTTCAGGTCTGCATCAACGACGGTCTTGCCGTTCAGTTTGATCCTGATATGGCGTCCTACGGCGGTGATCTCTTCGGCGTTCCACTGTCCCGCGGGCTTCAGTGCGCCGCGCTTGGCGGGGACGACCTTGTAGATCGAGCAGCAGTACTGGCCGGGCTCCAAGGTGGCATATTGCGGGTCGTCATCGTCCAGTATCTGGCATTCCATCGCGTCATAGGCCGGGTCGCCTTCGTACGAGGACCGGATTCCGACGCCGTTGTTGCCGCCCTTGTCCAGTTTGAACTCGCAGCGGAACACGAAATCGGAGTATTCCTTCTCGGTAAATAGCCTGCCACCGCCGTCCGAGGGGCATACCAGCAGACCGTCCTGCACCACGTATCCTGGCCCCGTGCCGTCCACGAGTTTCCAGCCGTTGAGTGTCTTTCCGTCGAACAGTTTCTCGAATCCCGCCGCGCGGGCGGGGGCGCGCCCGGCCAGGATGGCCAGCAGGGCGAGAAGCAGCAAGGGTGTTCTGCGCATCATTCGTGCTCCTGAGTGGTTTTCCCTATGTTATGTCGAACCGCACAAGCGGAAGGAAACATTCTACCGGCCAGGCAAACTCCAGGAGATGCCCGGAACTCCAGCAGAATTAGAACCGTTCTAAAAGCAGGAGGCCCGATGGAGCACCAAACAACAATATCCGGTATGACATCCAGGCGAAGAGCGGTACTTGAAGCCGTTCAGCAGAGCAAGGGCCACCTGACGGCATCGGACATCTGGGAGCGCGCCCGTGGCATCGAGCCCAGGATCAGTTTCGCGACCGTCTACAACGCCGTGCACTACCTCTGCGACTCCGGCCTTCTGATCGAGATTCCGTTCGGCGACGGCGCAAGCCTGTACGATGCGCGCACCGACAGGCATGACCACGCGAGGTGTACGCGTTGCGGCGGGATCGTGGATTACGATTGTGGCGTTGCGACCGACGTCATCAAACAGGTCGCCCTCGAGAAGGGGTTCCTGGCCGATGAAGTCCATATCACCGTGGTAGGCGTATGCGCAACGTGCCGCGCATCCGGCTGAGCACCAAACAGACCATAGAGGAGAAGAGTAAAGATTATGTCCGCCAAAGTGGGCCAGCAAGCGCCCGATTTTACTATGCCCAGCACGAAGAACCTTCAGACGTTGAGCGAAACCGTTTCCAAGTCGGATTACGCGGGCCAGTGGCTGGTCCTCGTCTTCTATCCGCTGGATTTCACATTCGTTTGCCCGACGGAACTCACGGCGATCGGGGATCGCATCGGGGAATTCACAGACCGCAAAGCGTCCGTCATCGGGGTTTCGACAGACTCGGTGCACAGCCACAAAGCGTGGCTTAAGCTCCCGCGCTCTGAGAACGGGGTAGCCGGCCTCAGCTATCCGCTGGCCTCCGATAACACCCATGAAGTCAGCCGCGCTTACGGCGTGCTGAAAGAGGACGAAGGCATCGCCTACCGCGGGCTCTTTATCATCGGGCCGGACGGGACTCTGGAATACAGTGTCGTTCACAACCTGAACGTCGGACGCAGCGTTGACGAAGTATTGCGTGTCCTTGACGGCCTTCAGAACGGCGGCCTGTGCCCCGTGAACTGGCATCGGGGCGAAGCGACACTCAACGGGTAACAAATCTGAGGGACGCTCCCTCTAACGGCCGCCATGCCGCGACGGCGCAGGGAAATGACCACTGCGCCGTCGCGGCATGGCGGCTCTCTTGTCTGAGCACGCGCGGCGTTCATACGATACCCCAATACTGGAAACCGTGGAGGCATGGAAATGGCAATCGTTTCCTCATCACCCGATTTCCTATCTCATTGGGGGGTACCGCTGTGAAGATTCGTGCGTTATTTGCCTGCATCGTCGCGGGCGCGTCGCTATCGGCTGCTTATGGCCAGAATGCAAAGCCATTCCTCAGCCCGATGTTCGGCAGCCACATGGTGCTCCAACGCGGCATAAAGGCGCCGATCTGGGGTTGGACAACGCCCGGCGCCAGGGTTTCCGTGATCATCAGAAGCACATCACCTGGGTCTGATTTGTTCCGCGGCAAATCTGCGTCTACCGTCGCGGGCGCCGACGGCAAATGGCTGTTGAACATCGGCCCTCTGAAGGCCGGTGGACCGTATGAGCTCACCGTGTACGGTCCCCACTCCGTCATATTGGACGATGTGCTTGTTGGCGACGTGTGGGTGGGCTCCGGTCAGAGCAACATGCAGATGAGCGTGAGCTCCTCCGCCAGCGCCGATCTGGAAATCGCCGCGGCGAAATACCCCCGTATCCGCCTGTTCACCGTCCCCGACGTGACCGCACTGACCCCGCAGGAGACGGCGGGCGGTGAGTGGACGATATGCTCACCCGAGACTGTGGGCGGCTTTTCGGCGGCGGCCTATTTCTTCGGCCGAGACATTCAGAACGAAACGAAGGTCCCCATCGGTCTGATCTCAACGTGCTGGGGAGGCACCCTGGCGGAGGCCTGGACGAGCCGCGAGGCGCTCGCGAAGATCCCGGATTTCGTGCCTGCGTTGAAGCAATTGCAGAGCAGCATCGACAACCTGAAGCCCGGAAGCCCCACCTATGAGGACCGGCTGGCCGACTGGTGGAAGCAGACCGACCCCGGTTCCAGCACGTCGCCCGGGTGGGAGCGGCCCGATCTCAAGACCGGCGGATGGAAGACGATGGACATCCCGTCGGCCTGGGAAGACGCCGGCCTGCCCAACCTGGACGGGGTTGTCTGGTTCCGCCGCGAGTTCACGCTTTCCGCTGAGGCCGCATCGCACGACGCGACACTCCATCTCGGCCCCATTGACGATCGGGATGTCACGTTCGTGAACGGCGTGAATGTGGGCGAGACTTCAGTCTGGGATGCGCCACGCATTTATAAAGTGCCGTCGTCCGCGCTCAAGGCGGGCGTCAACGTGATCGCCATCCGCGTGCTGGACACCGGTGGCGCGGGCGGGATTACCGGCAAGCCGGCGCAGGTCTACCTCGAGCCTGGGAGCGGCCCCGAGATGCCCCTCGCCGGCCCCTGGAGCTACAAGGTCAGCGTGGACCTGGCAAAATCCGCGCCGCTTCCGGTCCGTTTGGACAGCAATCCCAACGTCGTGACGGTGCTGTATAATGCGATGATCGCCCCGGTGATCCCATTCGGTATCAAGGGCGCTATCTGGTATCAGGGCGAGGCGAACGCGGGACAAGCGTATCAGTACCGCACGCTCCTGCCGGCGATGATCAATGACTGGCGATCACGGTGGGGTGTCGGCGAGTTCCCGTTCTACATCGTTCAGTTGGCCAATTTCATGGAGGTTCAGCCGGTACCGAAGGACGACGCCTGGGCTGAACTCCGCGAAGCCCAGTCGATGACGGCCAAAGCCCTGCCCCATTCCGGCATCGCCGTGGCGATCGACATCGGAAACGGCGCAGACATCCACCCGAAAAACAAGCAGGAAGTCGGCCGGCGGCTTGCGCTGAACGCGCTGGCGAAGGACTACGGTCAGAAGGTCGAATTCAGCGGGCCCGACTACAAATCGTTGAAGGTCGAGGGCGCCAAGATCCGTCTGACGTTCACGCATGTCGCCGGAGGTCTCGAGGCAAAGGGGGATAAGCTCACCGGATTCGCCATCGCCGGCGCGGACCGCAAGTTCGTCTGGGCCGATGCTGCCATTGACGGGGACAGCGTGGTTGTTTCCGCACCGGGCGTGACAGAGCCTGTCGCGGTTCGTTACGCGTGGGCCAGCAACCCGGTCTGCAATCTGTACAACAAGGCCAGTCTGCCCGCCTCCCCGTTCCGCACGGACGATTGGCCGGGCATCACACAGCCGAAGTGAGTTCCGAGTTTCGGGTTCCCGGTTCCTGGGTCCTGGTTCCGGAGGTTCGACAATGAAGGGCGTCGACATGCGTGTGAAAACGAGAGTTGCCGGTCTGGGTGCGTGCCTGTTGTTGGCCAGGCCGGCGTTTGGACAAGATATGAAACCGTTTCTGAGCCCGATGTTCGGCAGTCACATGGTCCTCCAGCGAGGCATCAAGGCGCCCGTCTGGGGCTGGGCTGCCCCCGGCACGACGGTTACCGTGGCAATTGCCGGCAAATCGGCCGACGCTGTCGCCGGTGCCGACGGCCGATGGTTGGCGCGGATTGGCCCGTTGAAGGCCGGCGGACCGCACACGCTCACCGTGAACGGCCCGAAGTCCGTTACTCTGGACGATGTGCTCGTCGGTGATGTGTGGGTGGCATCCGGTCAAAGCAACATGGAAATGACGGTCGCCGAGTCGCGCGATGCAGCGAAGGAGATCGCAGCGGCGAACTATCCGCGTCTCCGCCTGTACAAGGTGAACAGATGTGTCGCGCTGGAGCCGCAGGACATACCGGTTGGCCACTGGGATGAATGCGCTCCCTCGACCGTGAGCGCGTTTTCCGCCATTGCGTACTACTTTGGCAGGGAGGTCCATACGCGCACGGACATCCCGATCGGCCTGGTGGAAACGTGCTGGGGCGGCACCGTGGCCGAGGCGTGGACGAGCGCGGAAGCCCTGGCGCAAATCCCGGATTTCGCGCCCGCTCTGGCGAAGAACCGGATGCTGAAGAGACAGCTTTCCTCAAATCCGAAATCGGTGGATCTCAGCGACCAGCCCAACCTGGCCACCGTACTGTTCAACGGCATGGTCGCCCCGGTGATCCCGTTCGGCATCAAGGGCGCGATCTGGTACCAGGGTTCCTCGAACGCGGCCCGGGCGTACCAGTATCGCACGCTGCTGCCCACGATGATCAACGACTGGCGGGCGCGGTGGGGCGTGGGCGATTTCCCGTTCTACATCGGTCAGTTGTACAACTACATGGCGCAGAAGCCGGAGCCTGGTGACGACGAATGGGCGGAACTCCGCGAGGCCCAGTCGATGACGGCCAAAGCCCTGCCCCATTCCGGCATCGCCGTGGCGATCGACATCGGCGAGACGGAGACGATCCATCCTTTGAACAAGCAGGATCTGGGCCGGCGCCTTGCGCTGAACGCGCTGGCGAAGGACTACGGCAAGAAAGTCGAGTACAGCGGGCCCGACTACCAATCGATGAAGGTCGAGAGCGGCAAGATCCGTCTGACGTTCACGCATATCGGCGGCGGCCTGGTTGCAAAGGGCGGCAAGCTCACCGGTTTCGCCATCGCGGGCGTGGACCGCAAGTTCGTGTGGGCAGACGTCGTGATAGACGGGGAGAGTGTGGTTGTATCGTCATCTGGTGTTCCTGAACCGGTTGCGGTCCGATACGCCTGGGCGAGCAATCCCGTCTGCAACCTGTACAACAAGGGCGGTTTGCCCGCCTCACCGTTCCGCACCGACGATTGGCCGGGCATCACACAGCCGAAGTGAGCCTCGGAGTTAGGGTTCCTTCGGTCTCAGAACTATAATGAGTGTGCGGGCCATCCGGCCCGCACACTTTTGGATCACATTTGGAGCCCACTATGGTCAAGAACACGGTCAAACGCGACGAGAAGCGCGTGATCATCTACTACACCTTCGTCGATGAACAGCCCACTCAGCCCTCAGCCCTCAGCCCTGATACCGGGAGCGAAGCGACCCATGAGTGAACTCCGCTGGAACCCAACCCTCGAAACGTGGACCATCACGGCCACGCACCGCCAGGACCGCACGTTCCTGCCCCCCGCCGATTTCTGCCCTTTGTGCCCTACGAAGCCGGGCGCGTCGGAAGAGTATCAGACGGACGTACCGGCGCCGGAATACGACATCGCCGTTCTGCAAAACAAGTTCCCGTCGCTGCAGACGCCCGCCGCCGAACCCGCGGTTGAAGGCTCCGACCTCTATCCGGTCAGGCCCAGCGACGGCGTGTGTGAGGTCGTTCTGTATACGCAGCAGCACGACGCCACTCTGGCGTCGCAACCCGTGGAACGAATCGAGAAGCTGATCCGCGTGTGGCAGGAGCGCTATACGGACCTCGGTTCACGCCCGTACGTCGATTACGTGTTCATCTTCGAGAACAAGGGCAAGGTCATCGGTGTAACGATCGACCACCCCCACGGGCAGATTTACGCCTATCCGTACGTGCCGCCGGTGGCGAAAACCGAGATCGAGGCGTCGCGCAAGCACGTCGAGAAGACCGGCCGCCGGTTGTGGGACGATATCATCGCCGAAGAGCTCAGGGACGGCCGCCGCATCGTCGCCTCGAATGACACCTGGCTCGCACTGATCCCGTTCTACGCGCGATACCCGTATGAGGTGCACATTATGCCGCGGCGCCCCGTCAGCAAGATGACGGATTTCACGGACGCCGAGCGCTGGGGAATGGCCGAGATTCTCAAAGTTGTCCTTCAGAAACTGGATAACCTGTTCGGGTTCAGCATGCCGTACATGATGGTGATGCATCAGGCGCCTACGGACGGCGGGGACTACGACCATTACCGCTTCCACATCGAGTTTTATGTTCCGCACCGCACGGCAACCAAACTGAAATATCTGGCCGGCAGCGAATCCGGCGCCGGCGTGTTCATCAACGACACGCTGCCGGAGGAGAAGGCGGAGGAGCTTCGGGATACAGAACCATATCTACTGGGCTGAGGGGTCAGGATTGAGGGCCGAGGGCGCGTTTGCCGCTCTCAGCCCTTTCCCCTCAGCCCCCAGCCCGCTGAAAGGCACTTACTTTGGCACTGAAAGTTGGCATTATCGGCACCGGCGGAATAGCCGGTGTGCACTATCCTGGTTGGAAAGACAGCCCCCACACGGAACTGTTCGCCCTGGCGGACCCCTCCACACCCGCCCTTGAAAAGGCAGGCGCCGCCCAGGGTATCGACCTCATGTACGAAGACCCCTACGACCTGATCGGCAATCCGGAAATCGATATCGTGGATATCTGCACGCCGAACGCGTATCACACACCGCTCGCCGTGGCCGCTCTAAACGCCGGCAAGCACGTCATCTGCGAGAAGCCGCTGGCCCCCACGCCGGACGATATCCGCAAGATGATCGCCGCGCGCGACGCCAGCGGGAAGATGCTGATGACGGCCCAGCATATGCGCTTTCAGGGCACGTCGGTAGCCCTGAAAGCCGAAATCGACTCCGGCACATTGGGGAATATCTATCACGCGCGCAGCTGGATGCTGCGGCGCGCCGCCTGCCCGGTGAGGCCCGGTTTCATCATCAAGGAACACAGCGGCGGCGGCCCATGCATCGATATCGGCGTCCACATCCTTGACCTCACGCTCTGGATGATGGGACACCCCAAACCGGTCAGCGTGAGCGGAGTGACACAAACCAAGCTGGCGCGCCAGCCGGGCGCGTTCAGCATCTGGGGTGGCGCCATACCGGAAACTTTCGACGTGGAGGATTTCGCATCCGCGTTCGTCCGGTTCGAAAATGGAGCCACGCTCATCCTGGAAGTGAGCTGGATGCTGCATCACAAAGCCCCCAACGGCACGGAGGACACGCGCATGTGGCTTTACGGCGACAAAGGCGGCAGCACTTGGCCGGACAACGAGTTACTGCACACCAACAACGCGGCGCAGCAGATGACGAACACGCAGCTCACGCAGGCCGAGGGCGGGTCTCCGCACGCCAAGGAGTGCATGGCGTTTGCCGACGCCATTGTGAATGGCAAGCCGTCCCCCGTGCCGGCAGAACAAAGCATGGACGTGATGGCGATTCTGGATGGCCTGTACCGTAGTTCCGCCGACGGGCGAGAGATCCGGATCGGATGAGGCGGGAAAACCACAAGGGAGAAAGTCACATGAAAACGAAGAGCCTGATGTACCCCCTCGGCGGCGTCATCGCCGCGTGCCTTGTCGCACCTGTTTGGGCGCAGGAACCTGTTCAGCTGGACTCGCTGTCGCTGGACAAAATGACCACCGGCTATGGAACCGTGCGCGCCGGACGATCCATCGACAACAATCCGCTGACGTTGGCCGGCAAAGTGTACGAACACGGTATCGGCACGCACGCCTACAGCCAGATGCGCGTGATGCTGAACGGCAAAGCCGCGCGATTCAAAGCCGTCGTCGGCGTCGATGACGAGAAAACGGGCCAGGGATCGGTTGTGTTCGAGGTCCGCAAAAACGGCAAAGTGGCGACGAGAACGCCCATCCTTCGCGGAGGAGCGGCGCCAAAGACCCTGGACGTTGACCTGTCCGGCGCCAGGACGATGGACCTCATCGTCGAAGACGCTGGAGACGGCATCGACTCCGATCACGCGGATTGGGCGGACGCCGTCATCGTGCCCGCGCCGGGCGCCGCCGCCGCCTTCCAGGCTGTGAGCCTGCCGCCGCCGCCGAAAATGAAGCCGCCGAAACTCCCACTGGGTGACGGGCCGGCGCCGGCCATCCACGGCCCGCGCGTCACCGGTTCCACCCCGGGGTATCCGTTCCTGTTCCTCATCCCTGCCACCGGCAAGGGCCCGCTCACCTACTCCGCCAAAGGCCTGCCCGCGGGCCTCACATTGAACGGCAAAACCGGAATCATCACCGGCTCCCTAAAAAGCGAAGGGACCACCAAAGTCACCCTGACTGTGAAGGGCCCGAGAGGCTCGGCCACGCGCGCATTGACGATCATCGGCGGTGCGCACAAACTGGCGCAAACGCCCCCCATGGGCTGGAACTCCTGGAACGTCTGGGCCGGCGCGATTGATGACGCGAAGGTCCGCGCCGCCGCGGACGCCATGGTGAAGACCGGCCTTGCGGCGCACGGATTCCAGTACATCAATATCGATGACTGCTGGCACGCCGGCCGCGACGCCGAAGGCAACATACAGTCGAACTCGAGGTTCCCGGACATGAAGGCGCTGTCCGACTACGTTCACTCCAAGGGCCTGAAACTGGGCATCTACAGTTCGCCGGGCCCCCAGACCTGCGCGGGATTCATGGGAAGCTACCAGCACGAACAGCAGGACGCGAACACGTATGCGAAATGGGGAATCGACTACCTGAAGTATGACTGGTGCTCCTACGGAGGCATCGCTCCCCGGAATCCCTCGCTTGCCGACATGCAGAAGCCGTACCAGGTGATGCAGGCCGCGCTGAACAACGCCCCTCGCGACATCGTGTACAGCCTGTGCCAGTACGGCATGGGAAACGTGTGGGAGTGGGGCGCCCAGGTGGACGCCAACTGCTGGCGAACCACCGGCGACATCAATGACAGTTGGTCCAGCCTGTCCAGCATCGGTTTCAGCCAGGACGGACACGAGAAATTCGCCGGTCCGGGACACTGGAACGACCCGGATATGCTGGTGGTCGGCAAAGTCGGCTGGGGCCCAACCCTCCACGCGTCCCGCCTCTCGCCAAACGAACAGATCCTGCACATCAGCATGTGGTGCCTGTTGTCATCGCCGTTGTTGATCGGGTGCGATATGACGCAGATGGACAATTTCACCCTCAGCCTTCTGACAAACGACGAAGTGCTGGACGTGAATCAGGATCCGCTGGGCAAGCCCGCCGGCCGCAAATCGAAGGACGCGGACGCCGAGGTGTGGGCCCGCCCGCTGATCGACGGCTCGAAGGCCGTTGGCTTGTTCAACCGCGGGAGTGAGACAATGAAGGTAACCGCCCGCTGGAGTGATCTTGGGATCAGCGGCGCAATGAGTGTGCGCAACCTGTGGCTGCACAAGGATCTGGGCGTCCATAAGAGTGCGTTCACCACGGAGGTGCCCCCGCACGGCTGCGTGCTGGTGAAGATAAGCAAGGCCAAATAGCGAAACGAGAGGATGGGGAAACGCGGGATTCCACGCCCCCGTTTCCCCGTTTTTCGTTTCCATCTGTGACTGCATGAAATACACTTCCGAATACCGTAACGAGGCGGAAGCGCAGCGCTACGCGCAGGCGCTGGCCCACATCACCACCAGGCCGTGGACGCTCATGGAAGTCTGTGGCGGGCAAACGCACGCCATAGTGAAATTCGGCCTGGACTCACTTCTGCCTGACGGCATCACGCTGGTTCATGGCCCGGGCTGCCCTGTGTGTGTCACCCCGCTGGAAGTCATCGACAAGGCTATCCATCTGGCGCGCCGCCCGGATGTCATCTTCTGCTCCTTTGGCGATATGCTCCGCGTTCCCGGCTCGGACACCGACCTGCTGTCCATCAAGGCATCCGGCGGCGACGTCCGGATCGTGTACTCGCCGGTCGATGCCGTCAAGGTCGCGCAAGACAATCCAGAGAAGCAGGTTGTCTTCTTCGCGGTAGGCTTCGAGACGACGGCTCCCGCGACGGCCATGGCCGTGCATCAGGCGAAAGCGCAGGGTGTGGACAACTTCTCGATGCTTGTTTCGCACGTTCTAGTTCCGCCGGCGATGGAGGCGATCCTTTCTTCTCCGGAACGGCGCGTCCAGGGATTTCTTGCCGCCGGTCACGTCTGCACGGTGATGGGGGTCAAGCAATACGAACCGATCGCCGCCCGGTACAACGTGCCGATCGTGGTTACGGGATTTGAGCCGCTCGACATCCTCCAGGGCATCACGATGTGCGTAAAGCAGCTCGAAGAAGGGCGGGCGGTCGTCGAGAACCAGTACGCCCGCTCGGTCCGGCTCGACGGAAACGAGCCGGCCATGCGCCTGATCGAGACCGTTTTCGAGATTGCGCCACAGAAGTGGCGCGGCATCGGCGCGATACCCCAGAGCGGGCTGGCCCTTCGCGAAGCGTACTCCCGGCACGATGCGAATCGCCGCTTCGGCCTCGAAGGGATGACCGCCGATGAACCGGCGGAATGTCTCAGCGGCCAGGTCTTGCAGGGGATAATCAAGCCGCACGAATGCCCCGCATTCGGCGCTAAATGCACACCCGAGCGCCCGCTGGGAGCGCCGATGGTGTCGTCCGAAGGCGCCTGTGCGGCTTACTACCGTTACAGGGGACACGGTTTGTAGGCGCCTTGCTCTCGCTCCCTCGCTCGAACGGCTTCCCTGATCAACGCGGCGAATGCATCGCCCCTTCCGGATGTGGACAAACCTGTGGATAAACCTGTGGATTTCACTCTCTCATGCCCGATCCCCATCGAGCGCTACCCCCATGTGCTGATGGCCCATGGCGGTGGTGGACGCCTGATGCACGACCTCATCGAGAAGATGATCGTGCCGGGATTTGAGGGCCTGCCGGACGCGCGCCGGCACGATTCGGCGGTGTTGGCCACCGGGTCCGATCGCATCGCGTTCACAACCGATTCCTACGTCGTCCGCCCCCTGTTCTTCCCCGGCGGAGACATCGGCAGCATGGCCGTTCATGGCACGGTGAACGACCTGGCTATGTCCGCAGCGCGTCCCGTTGCGCTCAGCGCTGCGTTCATCCTGGAGGAAGGGCTTCCGATGGAGACGCTGTGGGAGATCGTGCGCTCCATGCAGGCGGCCGCCGCCGCGGTGGGAGTAAAGATTGTAACCGGTGACACGAAGGTCGTTGACCGCGGCAAAGGCGACGGCATTTTCATCAATACCGCCGGCATCGGCGTGCCGCTGACCGCGGCCGAGATCTCTCCCCGGATGGTGGCCCCGGGCGATGTGGTGATCGTCAGCGGCGACATCGGGCGGCACGGCATGGCCATCATGGCCGCGCGCGAGGGACTGGAGTTGGAAAGCGCCATCGACAGCGATTCGGCGCCTGTGAACAACGTTGTGGAAAACCTCGTTGCCGCCGGCGTCGAGATCCACTGCCTGCGTGACCTGACGCGCGGCGGCCTGGCGAGCGCCATGAACGAGATCGCGGGCGCCGCCGGATGCTGTATCGCGTTGGACGAGGCGGGCATACCGGTCCGCGAGGATGTCCGGGCCGCGTGCGAAATCCTCGGGTTCGACCCTCTCTACGTCGCCTGCGAAGGCCGCTTTGCCGCCTTCGTCCCGGAGAGCGACTCCCAGCGTGCCCTTGAGGTGATGCGCGCCGTCCCGGTTTCGTCGAATGCGGCAGTCGCCGGAAGGGTCTCGGAAGCGCCGGCGCGCACCGTCACACTGCGGACATCCGTCGGAACCACGCGCATCGTCGACATGCTCAGCGGCGAACAACTGCCCCGAATTTGCTGATAAAATCGTCAGGTTTGCCTTTTTGCTCATCAATGGTAAAATATTGATAAGCCAGATTGGCGAAGCACTGAGCGGCGCCCCCTCGAGGGCCGGATGCCGCGAGAAGGACAGACGATGTACATCAGTTATGAAGGTGACGACGACTGCGATTCCGTGCGCACGCGCGGGCAGGACATCCGCGACCTGCTGCGACGTGCCGCTCGGTCTGTTGACCGCATCCAGGACGAATCGGCCCGGGACGCTGTGTCCGAACTCGTTGATGCACTGCGCGTGGTAACGAATATCCTTTACGATCTCAGCGAACCCCCCTCCAGGCGCTTGGAGGAACTGCGATCCCACGCGGCCCCCTACTCTCTCAGCTAGCGCTTTGAATGCTTCCGGTAGAGCGCCTGCGTGTGGCCGCTCTGCGCGGCCCGGGCTATAATCTGCCTGGAGGCCACGTATGAGCGCAAAGGAAGAACTGGCGGATCGACGTATTCGCGAATGGTTTCTGCGTGAACAGGCGCAAAGACAGAGTCGCAGCCATACACATCGCCCCGGCATCCCCCATATGATCACCATTTCGCGCCAGTACGGAGCGGGCGGTCACACCGTCGCCGAAGCCCTGGTGACACGTCTGGGGAAACCGTGGGAAATCTGGGATCGCAGCATCATCGAGAAAATGGCCGAAAGCGCGAACGTCCAGAAAGAGATGGTGCTTGCGCTCGATGAACACGCGCGAACGTGGGTGGACGAAACCATCCACTTTGCGATGGGGCTCGGCGTCATGGAACAGGCCACCTTCCGGAAGCACCTTGCCCTCGTGCTGGCTTCTCTCGCCCAGCAGGGCCACATCATCACGATAGGCCGCGGAGCCAACTTTATCCTCCCCGAGGCGCTCAATGTGCGCCTGATGGCCAATCTCGAGACGAGGTCGAAGACCATCATGCAACTCGAAGGCATCGACCATGCCCACGCCCTCAAGCGCATCCAGCAGGTGGACAGGGAGCGGGCAGACTACACCCGCCGCTGCTTCGACCGCGATATCAACGACCCCACCGCGTACGACATGGTGCTCTCCACCGGCAAACTGGGGATCGAGACCACCGTGGAAGCGATCGCCGTCGTCGCCACGCTCCGGTTCAAGTAGGGCCGACGCGCCGGTTGGATCGCCGCGGCGCCTGGAGCTACGGAGTCAGCGGCCAGATCGCGTCGTCATCCATCGGGTCGCCGGGTTTCATCAGCATGATCTTGGAGACGATGTGTTCCTGACCGTTGAAGCGCGTCCCGTCCGCCATGTAGTGAACGATCATCGCGCGGCGTCGCCTCTCGGTCACGTTTGCAGTTGCCCCATGGAAGGTGAGCGAGTGGTGAAACACGACGCTTCCGGCGGGGACAGGAGCCGATACCGGCACACACTCCGCGGCGTGTTCCGGCGCCACTTCCGCAACGCCCTGCGGTGATGAGAAGTCCACGCCGGGCAGCCGGCCCCACGTCTGCGAACCCGGTATGTACTGCATACACGAATTGCGCTCGTCAACGTCGTCCAGCGCCGTCCAGGCGGTGAGTGCGGTGTCCTCGATCATCGGCCAGTACGGAAGATCCTGATGAAACGGCGTAGGCAGGCTGTTCGGCTCCTTAACCAGCGTCTGGTCGTGCCAGATGCGCACGGCTCCGGCCTCCAGCAGTTGCCGCGCGCACGCCGCAAGCTTCGGTGAGAATGTGTGCCGGCGGATGCCTTCATGCACCTGCCAGAGATTGACCTTTTGCAGGAAAACCGCGTCGTAAGCAGGATTGGCGCCCACGTTGTCGTGCTCGTAAGAATAGTGCTTCGCGTAGGCGTCATCGACCGCGGCGGAGATGTCCGCCAGTTCCGCCGGTGTGAGGAAATTCTCAACAACCACGTACCCGTTTGTACGATAGAAGCCCAGTGCCTCAATACTGAGTGGTCCGGAAGCGTCCGCCATGCTGATATCCTCTCGAATCCACGGGATGTGGATAATGCTGTGGAACGGCCTGTGGGCAGACTGGGGACAGGGATGTGGAAACGGAATCATGGGGTAACCACCCCTTTGTGCCCTCCAAGTTTCCACACCTCCATCGGTACTCACCCAAACGCGCACCAGGCCACTATCAGCACGCCTGATCCCGGTTTTCCCCAGTTTCCCCATCCTCACTAACACTACTGTCATATAGATAGGGTTCCGGATGATTTCCCGAGGCTGGGCGAACCCGGGGACTCAGGCCGTTTCGTCCAGGCATTCGGACAGAATATCCAGGGCTGTGTCCACTTCCCCCTTGGAGACGACGAGAGGGGGACAGAACCGGATGGCGTTCCGGCCGCAACCCAGCAGGAGCAGGCCCTTGCTGAAGGCGGCGTGAACGATGCGATCCCGACGTTCCGCGTTTCGCCCAGGGAAGAGCTCTCGCGCCAGCGGCGGCGCGGCCGATGGTACGGGTGCGCGGTCTGCGGAGGATGGAGCGTCAATCAGCTCTATCGCGGCCATCAGCCCCTGCCCGCGGACGTCGCCTATGCAGGGGTGGCGCTGCTGCACGTCCCTCAGCCGGCCGATCAGGTGTTCGCCCACCGTGGCGGCATTTTCAATCAGTCCTCCGTCCTGGAGGAGATCCAGAGTGGCCAGGGCCGCCGCGCACGAAACGGGGTTCCCGCCGAAGGTTGTGGCATGGCTTCCGGGAGGCCAGTTCATCAGATCCTTGCGGGTCAGCAGCGCCCCCAGCGGCATTCCGGAGGCGATGCCTTTTGCGGATGTGATCATGTCCGGGACGGCGTCCGTGTGTTCATATGCCCACATCTTTCCCGTGCGTCCGAATCCGCTCTGAACCTCGTCCACGATCAGCAGGATGCCGTGTCGCCGGGTGAGTTCGCGAAGCGCCTCAAGGTATCCCGGCGGCGGGATAACGTAGCCCCCCTCGCCCTGGATCGGTTCCACGATGATCGCGGCGACTTCATCTGGAGGGCACGTGGACGCAAACAGGGAATCGTCGAGCGTGGTAACACAGTGAAGCGCACAGGACGGGTACTTCAGGTTATACGCGCATCGATAGCAGTACCCATACGGCACATGCTGAACCCCCGGCACCAGCGGCGTGAATCCGCGCAGTTGGGATATCTTGCTTCCGGTGAGACTCAGGCTGCCGAAGGTTCTACCGTGAAAGGCGCCCTGGAACGCGATCATACGCTTGCGGCCGGTGGCGAACCGCGCGAGTTTGAAGGCGGCCTCCACGCTTTCGGTACCGCTGTTGGTGAAGAACACCCGTGTGTCGTCGACTCCCCACGCCGTTGTCGCGGCAAGACGCTCCGCGAGGTTCGCCATGGGGGCGTACCAGAAGTCGGTGCCGCTCATATGCAGCAACCGGCTCGCCTGCGCCTGAATCGCCTCAACAACCTTGGGGTGACAGTGCCCGGTGGAGCAAACCGCGATGCCGGCAGTGAAATCCAGGAACTCGTTGCCGTCCTCGTCCGTGAGCCAGCATCCCTTGCCTGATGCGGCGACGATGGGATAGTCACGCGTGTACGACGGAGAGGTGAACCTGGCGTCCCTCGCGATGACTTCCTGAGCGCGCGGCCCCGGCACATCCGTGACGATTCTCGGCTTTCGATTCGGTGTTTCCATGTGATGTCCTTTCGAAATCAGTATCCCACACCATCGTCTGTTTGCCAACCCCTGCTCCGTTAGCATTTTCCACGGTTTCCCAATCGTATAATGACCCGATGGCGCCAAAGCACAGAGATTTGGAGGAAATGTGATGGTCCCGCAACCAGAAACCACCGCCGGCGATACCTCCTGGTTCACGCACGATCGCTTCGGGATGTTTATCCACTGGGGCCTGTACGCCCTCGGCGCGCGCCACGAATGGCTCAAGAGCATCGAGCGGATCAGCACGGAAGATTACGACAAGTATTTCAAACACTTCGACCCCGATCTCTACGATCCCAACCTCTGGGCGGAAGCGGCCTCCGGCGCCGGGATGATGTACTTCGTCGTGACGACCAAACATCACGAAGGCTTCTGCCTCTGGGACACGGCCCTCACCGACTACAAGGCGCCCAACACGCCCGCCGGTCGCGATCTTCTGAAGCCGATGGTGGATGCCTTCCGTGACCGCGACATGAAGGTCGGATTCTATCACAGCCTGCTGGATTGGCATCACGCGGACTACACCGTCGACCAGCACCATCCGATGCGCGAGAACGAAGCCTACATCGCCGGCGACTCGCAGCGCGACATGGACCGCTACGCCGCCTACCTGCGCGGCCAGACCGAGGAGTTGCTCACCCGTTACGGTAAGATCGATATCCTCTGGTTCGATTTCAGCGTGGCGGCGAACGAGCGGTTCGCCGGCAAGGGCAAGGACGCCTGGCACAGCGAGGAACTGATCGCCCGCGTGCGGGAACTCCAGCCGGGAATCATCCTCAACGACCGCCTCCAGATCGACCAGGACGTGAAGACTCCGGAGCAGTATCAGCCACGCGAGTGGGTCCGCGTGAACGGTAAACCGGTCGTCTGGGAGGCCTGCCAGACCTTCAGCGGCTCGTGGGGCTACCACCGTGATGAGGAATCGTGGAAAAGCGTGGACCAACTGGTCCAGATGCTGGTGGACAGCGTGAGCAAGGGCGGCAACCTGCTGCTGAACGTCGGCCCCACCGGCCGCGGCGAGTTCGACGAGCGCGCCCTGAGCCGCCTGTCCGCGATGGGTGAATGGATGCGCCGCCACTGCCGCAGCATCTACGGCTGCACACAGGCGCCGGACGATTTCGATTGCCCGCCGGACTGCCGTTATACATACAACCCGGCCACCAACCGCCTGTACCTGCATCTCTTCGCATGGCCGTTCCGCCACGTCCACCTGGATGGCTTCGGCGACCGCATCGAGTACGCCCAGCTCCTGAACGACACCAGCGAAGTGAAGATGCTGAGGAGCATCCCAGAAGCGAACTACGGTGCGATGAAGGAAATCCGCGGCGCCGAGACCGTGACGCTGGAACTGCCCGTGAAGAAGCCCAACGTAACGGTACCGGTGGTGGAGCTGTTCCTGCGGTGATTTCCGGATTCACCGGATAGGACGCGGAGGAGCGCTTAGGTATCGCGGAGGGCGACCGGCGGCGAAGCCGCCCTCCAGACGGGTATTTCAATGCCAGGCACATTCGTGCCGATGTCCGGAGGTATCACCCATGAAATGGACAATCGCTATCTGTTCCGCGCTGCTGGCTTCTGGCGGCGCCGTTGCTGCTCCCAAGCCCGCGCAGAGAGTCCCCGTCCCGCCGCCCATCCGAGGCGAGGGCTACGCTCTCGTCGAAGACTGGGACTTCGGGAAGACCATCAAGACCCTGGCCCAGCTGCGCGACCGGTTCTACACGCGCTATGTCTACGACGACGGCAAGTGCGACACTCTTTCCGGGAACGGCGAATGGGAACGGTACCGGGACAACGATAATCACCGAATCGCGGGCGGCGACCTGCTCCTGATCGCGCGGGCGCAGGGCGGCTTGGTCAACGGCGGCATCGAGAGCGGCATGCTGCGCTCGAAGTGGACCGGCAAATACGGCTACTACGAGTGCCGTATGAAAGTACCTGCCGGCCGCGGCCTGTGGCCCGCTTTCTGGTTGAACCCGCAGGATGCGAAGTGGCCGCCGGAGATCGACGTGATGGAGATTGTAGACAACGGGCGAGACACCACGAAGAACAGCTTCCACAACGTCCACCCGGGCAAGTCCGAGACACCGGAGACTGTGTCCACGAAGCTCGACAAGTGGGGCTCCTACCGCCCCGGCTTCGACTACAAGGACGGCTATCACACGTTCGCAGTGAAATGGACGCCGGACACCGTGTGCCATTACGTGGATGGGGTGATGGTCGCGGAGCGCCGCAATTACCATTGGCGCCACGATGACGGGACTGATGGCGGCACCGCTCACGTGCTGGTGAATCTCGCCGTCGGCGGCAGCTGGCCCGGGCCACCGGACGCGGCGACCCCGTTCCCGGCCACCCTGGCGATCGACTATATTCGGGTGTGGCAAATGAAGGGCGCGGGCGGCTTACCACGGTAGGTCGGGCACGGAGGCCCGACCTACCGTGTGAGGCATGGTCTGTTGAAACGTAAAGACCGCAGGAACCTCCTCTACTCCCTCCTCGGCGATCTGCCACCCCGGGACCGGCCGGTGTCAGCGGAAACCCTTCGCGTGGAGGAGCGCGGCAACTACACGCTGGAGGTTTTGCGGCTGGACCTGAACGGCGAGGAGCCGGTTCCAGCGTACTTCACCCGCCCGAAAACGCCCGGGCCGTGGCCGGCGGTGATCTATAACCACTCCCATGGCGGCAACTACGCCTTGGGCAAGGACGAGTTTCTCCATGGCCGGGAGTACATCGTGTCGCCCTGGGCGGATGAACTCGCCCTGAGGGGCATCTGCGCCCTCTGCATCGACCATCGCTGCTTCGGCGAACGGCGCGATTTGTCCGAGTCGGAAGCGTTCAAACTGGCGCTATGGCGCGGGCAGGTGTTGTGGGGCCTGATGGTCTACGACACTTTGAAGGCCACCGACTACCTCGTTTCGCGGCCGGACGTTTTCCCTTCCCGCATCGCGACGCTGGGGATGTCGATGGGCAGCGTGATGGCCCAGTGGCACGCCGCGCTGGACGAGCGGGTGGCCGCCTGCGTGGATATCTGCTGCCTCACGGATTACGCGTCGCTCATCGCGCGCCGGCGCCTCGACGCGCACGGTCTCTATTACTACGTTCCTGGACTGCTGAAGGAGTTCACCGCTGCCGATGTCAACGCGCTGATCTGTCCACGCCCGCATCTGGCCCTGGCGGGCAACATGGACGGTCTCACGCCGCCCGAAGGCCTCGACCGCATCGACGCGCAACTGAGACAGGTGTATGCCGATGCCGGCGTGCTTCGGGCCTGGGAATTGGAGCGGTACCCGTGCGGCCACGTGGAGCTGCCGGAAATGAGAGAGCGGGCCATCAGGTTCCTGGCAAATGCGATGCAGTGATGGGGAAAGGGGAAATTGATGCGAGCCATTTTCCTCGTTTGCCCCTTCTCCCATTCCCGCAATGACTATCCTGTCTTGCGTGAGAACCCTCGCGATGTTGATCCTTCTGGCCCTGCCGGCGGCCGCGGCGCCGCGGACCCAACCCGTTGCCCGTTTCGCGGACGAGATCATCCGGAGACAGGCGCCGGATGGCGCCATCGTTCAGGATCGGCTGTCCCCCGCCACCAACCGGGTTGTCCCCTATTTCTCCAACCTCGCCGCCTTGGGCCTGTTGAGCGCGCATAGCGTCACCCACGATGTGCGGTACCTCCGATCCGCGAAGAAGTGGGCGGCCTGGTATGCCGCCCATATGAACGCGGATGGGACCGTTTATGACCACACCGGCGCGCCCGGCGCATGGAAGCCAACCGGCGAATACGATTCGACCGATTCCTACGCCGCAACCTACCTGGAGCTTCTGGATGGGATCGCCCGCGTTGACAAGCCCTGGGCGGTAGCGCGTTACGCTTCGGCCGGCAATGCGGTCAAGGCGATTATCCTGACGCTTCAGCCTGTCGGCCTGACGCTCGCGAAGCCGATGTGGCCGGTGATGTACGTGATGGATAACGTGGAAACCTCCCGCGGGCTGCGCGCCGCTGCCCACCTGGCGTCATTGTGCGGCAAGACGATTGACGGCAAGGACTGGGCTGCCAGGGCCGATCGCATGGAGAAGGCCATCGAAACGTCGTTGTGGGATCCCGGACGCAACTGCTATCTGGTGGGTCTCCAACCCGACGGAGGGAAGATGCGAGCGGCTGGTGAATGGTATCCCGGAGTGATGGCGAACCTGATGGCGATCTCCTGGGCCGTTCCTTCAAAGCGCCACGCGAAACTGTACGCCAATATGCTCAAGCAACCGTCCGCTGCGCTGCCCGCTTTGGTGAAGACCGAGGACGACATGGATCACCTTGTCTGGTGGGGGCTTGCGGCACGCGCCGCGGGCGATGCGACGCGGCTCCGCGACATAGCGTCCAAGATTGAGGGCTGCGATCCTAAGGCGGTCCCACTACCCAATACGGCCCTGCTGGGCCAAGCGTGCCGCCTCTTGGCGTCGCGCAAGGAGAACTAGATGCAGGCAAGATCCCTCGCGCTCATCATACTATTGCCATTCGCGGCTCACGCCGCCCCGGTCATTCCGAAGGACGGGATGATCCTGAAAGAGAGCGCCACCTTGGAGCCGGGGACGTATGCCCTGCCCCACGGCATCGTCATCGGTGCGGACAACGTCACGCTGGATGCGAAGGGCGCGGTCTTCACCGGCGGAGGCGACGGCCAGGCCGTGTTCGTGAAGGGCAACAACGGCGTAACCATCAGGGGGCTTGAGGCATCACGCTACAAATGGGGAGTGCGGGTCGAAGGCGGGAAGAACATCAAAGTGCAGGATTGCCGGATACGCGACACGCCCGAGGCTCCGCCGGACGACACCTGGCTGGATATCTGGCTCGGGCCGAAGGACGCCTACGGTGGTGCGATCATCTTGTTTGACGTGAAAGGCGGATTGGTGTCCGGCAACGACGTTCAGCACCAGCAGAACGGCGTCATGATGTACAGCTGCTCCGGGCTGACGGTGGAGAAGAACAACGCGTCATTCCAGAGCGGGTTTGGCATCCACATGTACGGCTCAAGCGACAACATCGTCCAGGACAATATCGCGGACTGGTGCAACCGCATCCACAAACGCGGCGAACGATATTACTATCCCGGGGCCGATGCCACCGGAATCCTCATGGTTGTGAATTGCAGCCGCAACAAGATCCTCCGCAACTTCTTCCGGGGCGGTGGGGACGGCGTCTTTGTGGCGGGCTACAACCCCGACCTCGGAAAAGTACCTTGCAATGACAACCTCTTCGAGGACAATGACTGCTCCTATTCGCCGAACAACGCCTTTGAGGCAACCTTCTGCAAGGGGAACATCTTCCGCAACAATCGCGCGGGCTTCTCGAACTACGGGTTCTGGCTGGGCTACAGCATCGACACCAAGATCGAGGGGAATGAAGTGAGGCGCAACCGGATCGCCGGCATCGCGATTGAACACGGTCTGCGGAACGAAATCGCGGATAACCACCTCTCCAGCAACGGCCGGGGGATCGCGCTCTGGGCGAACGCCGCCGCGCAATTCAATGCCGCGTGGCCGGACCAGGCCACCAGCGCGAACAATGTGATCCGCGGAAACTCCGTTTGTGCAAACGGCATTGGCCTTCTGGTGAAGGTTGAGGGCCAAGTCACCCCCAAGAGCCGCCCTCACGACGACACGGTTTCCGGCAACACCTTCTATGGGAATGATGTCGGCGCGTTGGTGATGAATGCGGACGCCGAAGTGATCAAGGGCAACCGCTTCGAGAACAACACCGTCGCCGGTCTGCGCCTGGAATCCAACGCGAAGGCGTCTATCACGGGCAACGCGTTTGCGGATCAACCGCTGAACGCATGGTCGGACAGCGCCGGGGTCTGGGACGGCAACCAGTGGGCGGGAGCCGTAAACGGGCCTGTCAGTATTGCGGGAGGTCCAGGCAAAGATGAGCACCCGGCGAAGGAAGTAACGGCGCCGGCATCCACTACGCTTTCAACGATGATGGACGTGTTACGCGGAACGCCACGCTAGGGCGGAAGCGACCGGGGGGCGCGCTGCCGGATCAGGGGCGGATGAGTTTGATCGCGTCCTCCACGTTCATAGCGACGTGCAGGACGTGGTCTACCTGAAGCACGCGAAGGCCTGTGAGCACAATGCCGGGCGATTTGACCGCCACGCTGAACAAAGCGTTATTGTCCGACGCCATCTTGGCGAGTCCAACCAGCATGCCGTAGCCCGCCGAGTCCATAAAGGCGACTTGCGTGAGGTCGATGACCACGGGCTGCCCCATCGTGAGCACCGGGGAGACCTCGAGGCGGACATAAGGCGTCGTGTGCATATCACAGTCGCCAATCAGGTGGAATACAGCGATGCCGTCCACGTCTTCGCGCTGCGTCTTCAGATGTTTGGTGGGGTCGAATTCATCCATGGTCTTGCGTCCGATGTGCCAAAAAACACTGTAACCAAATGCGACGCCGCTTGTAAAGCGGCGCGTTACTGGAGCGGGGCGGGCCGCACGCGATAAACTGAATTCAGCCAATGATTCAACGCCTCAACGAGTCCCTCATCCGTTGACCGCGGTTCCGGCCCGTGGGCCGGCATTTCGTAAGGAGAACACACAATTGAAACGTCTCATTCCCGCGCTCCTGCTGGGCGCTTTATGCTTGACCGGCGCCAAAGCCGCCGCGACCGACCCCACGGTGATTCTGACGACCAGCAAGGGCGTCATCACGATCAAGGTCTACCAGAACGAAGCCCCGATCACGGCGGGCAACTTCCTCGACCTTGTGAAGCGGGGGTTCTACAGGAACATGGTCTTCCATCGCGTGGCCCAGGACCCGCCGGTCATCCAGACGGGCGATCCGCTCGGCAACGGCACCGGCGGATTCATCGATCCGAAGACACACCGCGAACGGACCATTGCGCTTGAGACCAAGCCCTCCCTGAAGCATGACGCTGCGGGCGTGGTCGCCATGGCGCGTTCCCAGGAGCCGAATTCAGCGTCTTCGCAGTTCTACATCACAACGGCGCCCATTCCGTACCTGGATGGGGGTTATGCTGTGTTCGGCCGCGTGGTGAAGGGGCTGGACGTGGTGAAGAAGATCCGCGTGGGCGACAAATTCATCAGCGCCAGGCTCGTCGGCGGCAAGGTCTTGGTGAAGCCTGCCCCAAAGGCGAAGGCGAAGAAGTAGCGTTCCGGAGGGCCAATCGCGCCGGTTCCGGCCTGTCAAAGGCTGGAACCGGCGCTTTTTCATTTGCGTTAACACCCGCACTCCCGGCTCAGGCTTTCAAGCCCCGCATCAGCACATCGTAGGCGTAAACAGCGACCAGCATTTCCTCTCTGTCCGGGGGGCGGATGCGAGCCTGAACGGCGATCCAGTTCAGCGCATCGGCAGCCGGGTGAAGGTTCGGCGGAATCGAGCCCGCCTTGGCGGCGCTGAACCGCAGGTGGTGAATCGCGCGGGCCATTTCGTCCCTTCCAAGGGCGTTCAAGGCGGCCTCCGCCCGCAGCGCCGCTGAAAGGCGCCCCGATTTGCGGAGTTCCTTCGCGTGACCGGTGAGCATCTCCGACATCACCGCGTCCAACGCGTATTCGTCCATGGCCATCCACGCGTAGATCTCGCCTTCGGTGCCGATGAGTGTTGCCACCGCGTTGGCCATTTCGCGCCGAAGCAGCACGGTGTCCACGGCCTCCAGCCGTTGGAGCAGCGGCACAACGGCGCGTTCGTCGCCCAGTTTGGCGAGCGCGTCGCCGAGGGCGCTCACCTCCTGCGGCTCCAGCGCTTCGTTCGACCTCAACATTTCCGTCAGCGGTTCCGCCATGCTCTCGTCACCGAGCTCACCCAGGGACTGGATGGCGGCGGCGCGTGCGGGGTGTTCCGGCTCTTCCGCGATTTCCAGCAGCGTTTCGGCGGCCTGCGAGGTTCCAAGCTTTGCGATCGCCTGTGCAGCCGCCTGTGTGAACGCGGAATCGTGCCCGCCGTCCTCTTCCATCGCCCGGATGATCGCGATCGCTGCGCGATCGTCGCCCAGTTTGCCGAGCGAGACGACCGCCTGGACACGGATCCCCGCGCCGGGGTTGTTCAGCGCCGCCAACAGCGGCTCGATGGCGCGCGTGTCCTCCATCTCACCCAGCGCCAGCGCGGCCTGGCGTCGAACCGCGAGAACGGGATCGTCCAAAGCTTCAACGAGTTCTTCAAATCCGATGCGGGCCTTCATGTGCCCGAGCGCCCGCGCGGACCGGGCGCGTACGCCGGGCTCCGAGGCCCCGCGGATGCGCCGGACGTGCTTCAGTGTTCCCATCGGGCTGGAAGAAGCCATGCGGCCGAGCACGTCGCGCACATCCTCGGAGCGCGGCTCGGAGAGGGACCGAAGAAGCGGGATCAGCGCGAGGCGCAGGACCATCGAAATCAGCATCGAGATCTTGTAGTTGTTGATATCGATGATGCCGACGTGGATATGCGCCTGCTTCGTCGCGGTGACCAGCAAGCCTCCGACCGTCGGGGCGATGAACCCCGCCATCCCGACAACCGCCGTCCATAGCGCGCTGTATCGCGGCATGTTGTCCGACGGCGAGAGGCGCAGCATCAGGTTGAACTGGGTGATTCCGAGCATCGCGCCCGCGACACCGGAGACCAGCTGCGCCACCATCAAGATGCCCAGAGTGACCCCAGGCAACTGGTTCGGCGTAAGCGCCCAGAGCAGCGGCACGAAGCAGATGACGACGTAGGCGATCTTGTAGAGCGCGCGATTGCCGTACTTGTCCACCAGGTAGCCCACAACCGGCGCCGCGCACAGCGTGCAGAGCGTCGCGAAGCCGGATACCACCTGCACCTTGAACGTGGGGTACTTCAGCGTGTCCAGCATATACACGCCAAAGAACGGCCCTGCGACGCCTTGCGCGAACACCCATAATGCGAAATGCGTCAGGAACCTGCGGAATGGCGCATTGCGGAGCGGCACGCGGAAATACTCCACGCTGAACTCGGAGCGTGTCTTCGACGGCGCCTTTAGCGGCTCCGGCTGGCGCAGCAGCGTGAGCATATTCACGATGCCGACCAGTCCCGCGCATCCGAACAGGGTTCCGAACGCTATCCGCGGGGAGAACTGTATGCTGGCGAAATCCAGGTATCGCGTGAAGATCAGCGCCGCGATCAATCCGGCGATGTTGAGCCAGATGCTGCGTCGCGCGAAATAGCGCCCGCGCATGCCGGCCGGCACGAGATCGTTCATCCACGAAGTCCATGCCGGTACGCCGATCTGTACGCCTGCCCACGACACGAACATCACGATCAGCAGAACGCCGATCGCCCCGGAGCGCGGTAGGGTAAACGCCGCCAGCGCAACCAGGAACCATGAGATGCGCCCGCTCCCGGCGACGATCGCCACGAATTTCCGCCGTTCGGAACGGCGATCCACGAAGATGGCGGCCGGCAGCGTGGTGAGCCCGGCCAGCGCCTGGAAAGCCGCGATGAGGCCCTGCACGAGGCCGGATGCACCCAGGGAAAGCGCGAATGCCTGGGGGATGGTTCCGAGCGAAAGGGAGGTCCACACCGTCGCGAGGATGCCCTCGGTGGTGCTCATCTTCATTCCGTGCAGTTTTTCGAGGCGGGATAATTCCTTTGGCATGGTCAATTAGAGTATGTAACGCACCTTCGTGCGCCACGCCTGCCCGGTGCGCTGGACGGTTGAACGCGGGACGCCGGCACGGGCCGGATTGAGCGTTGGCCTTTCCGGCTGGTACATCGCCCATTCATGAGATTGATCGGCTGCGACACGCCGTTAGCTTTCGTTAGCCTGCCGCTCCCCCTACGCCATAGGATGACGGAACTGGTGCAATCATGCAAGGCCGGCACGCGTTTGCCGAACACGTTGTAACACCTCGCCTCAATGCCCGGCTGGGATAGCATGTCCTTGGCGCCAGGAAGGGCGTCACATATTCCCATCCCCTTCAATCCCAAGTATGGACCTTACACTCATCCTCGGCCCCATGAAGAGCGGCAAGTCGTTCGACCTGATCAGCCATTTCGCGCCGCTGCAGTATACCGACATTTCGTTCGGGCTCTTTCAAAGCGCGCGAAATCAGCGCGACGCCTCGATCTTCAGCCGCACGGGGAGCAGCCTCGCAGCCACGAAACTCTCCTCCCTGGCGCCGCTGCTGGAGCAGCAATACGAGATCATCGGCATCGATGAGGTCCACATGTTCGCGCCGGAGGAGGCGGAGATCGTCAACACGCTCATCAACCGCGGGGTTCAGGTGGTGGCGAGCGGGTTGGATATGGACTACCGGGGCAAACTGATGCCGACGATTCAGAGGCTGCTGGAACTCGGACCCGCCGTCGTGCGGTACCGCCGCGCCGTGTGCGAGGTGTGCCGCCGGCCGAACGCGACCCACACCCAGGTCTACCGAGGCACGCAACCCCTGGTCGAGGGCGCCCCGCCCGTTCTGCCGGAAGACGGAACGTACGTATACAAGCCTGTATGCCGTCAATGCTTCGTCCAGAAGAGCCTCGGGTTCATGCTTTTCGAGGACGCTTCCGCCGAAGAGGGCGCGTCGCCGCCTTCAGCCGGCCTCGGCGCAGCGACGCTCACATTCGGCTCGCGCTCCGGTTAAGTGAAACGATGAGTGATGAGCGATGAACGATGAATGCCCGGAATGTAGCGCGGGCGCCTCGCCCTCATCCGGCATCCATCACTCCTCTGTGCTCTGTGGCTTTGTGGCTGATCGTCCGAACGGATACAAAGGGGAGACAATGACGCCAAACGTTGTGGTGGTTGGGAGCGCCAATATGGACCTCGTCGTGCGCGCTCAGCGGGCGCCGTGGCCCGGTGAAACGGTCCAGGGGCGCTCATTGGACTATCTGCCGGGCGGCAAGGGCGCCAACCAGGCGGTCGCCGCCGCGCGCCTCGGCGCACGGACGCACATGGTATGCCGGGTGGGCGACGATTCGCTGGGCGAGCCAGTGCGGCGCAACCTCGCCGATAATGGCGTGGACGTTTCGCGCGTGCGAATCGCCGCCGGCGCCCCGCAGGGCCTCGCGATTATCATCGTGGACGATGAGGGGCAGAATCGTATCGTCCTTGCTGCCGGCTCGAATGGCATGCTCGTCCCGGACGATATCGACTGGGCCGCCGCGGTGTTCAGCCCGGATTCCCTGGTGCTTCTTCAGAACGAAATCCGCCTCGAAACAACCATCCGCGCCGCACAGGTGGCCAAGGCCGCCGGCGCCACGGTGTTATGGAATCCGGCGCCGGCGCCGGACAGCCTGCCGGACGAGATGATCGGCTGCGTGGACGTCCTGCTGCCGAACGAAAGCGAGGCGGAGAGCCTGACGGGCATAGCCGTCCACGACTCGCCGGGCGCCCACCGCGCGGCGGCCGCGATCGTCGCGAAGGGCATCCCCAATGTGGTCATTACACTCGGTGAGCGGGGCGCACTCTGGTTCAATGAGGACGAGGTGTTTGAACTCCCTTCATTTCCCGTGTCCGTGGTGGACACGACCGCGGCCGGCGACACGTTTGCCGGAGCGTTGGCTGTCGCCCTTGCGGAAGGGCGCGAGTCGCGGGACGCGGTGCGGTTTGCCTGCGGCGCTTCAGCCCTGGCCGTCACCAAACTCGGCGCCCAGCCGGGCATCCCCACGCGCGCGCAACTGGAAGCGTTCCTGGCGGAGCGGTGAGGGGGTGACGCGGCGAGGGGGCGGGGGGGTGCCTTTGTGTAGCGCGGGCGCCTCGCCCGCCAAACCTGCCGGATAGACCTGACCCGCCGGATGAATCCGGCGTCAGTTCAGGAAATCTGCCGCTGCGCGGCAGGCGTCCCTGCCCGGAGGGCAGGTTTTGTGTTCAGCCGTCGGATTCATCCGGCGGAAACGCAACCCCTCACTTCGGCCCCGCGTCGCCCTCGAGCGCTTTCAACTCAATCCGGGACAGCACGGCGGCAACCCCGTTGACGACCACCACGAACCCGAGGAAAGCGTTGGTCGCCAGGTGTGGCGCGGGAGATATCAGCAGGAGAACCAGGGCCGGAACAGCGATGCAGGCGGAGCTAGTCCATTTAGCGTGCTCCGTCGATAACATGCGGCCAAACTTGACCGTCGCCCAACATACAAGGGCCACCCACGGCAGGGTGCGTGCCCATAGTCCGGCCAGGCCCAGCTCCTTCGACATACAGAGCCAGAAAACCCATGCGATAATACCCGCAGTGATGATGCTGTTGGTCCACGATCGCGTCGCATCGATCAGCTTCAATACGACGTGAGCCACCAGTCCTAATAGGGCTGACTCGATGAGCAGGGCCCATCCGCGATCTGGCGGCGCATTGTTTGGAAACCACGCCCTGGTCAGATCCAAGACGATCACCGCCGCGAGGAAGGCGAGAGGCACAGGACCGACCTCCCGATGCACCCAGTTCACGATGAGTTCCCACGCGGTTGCCGTCAATCCCTTTCGACGCCCGAATACTCGCTCCTGGGTTGCATTCACCAGCGTATCGCTTAAGGTTCGCGCCCACAGCCCTATCAGACCGGCGGTTCCGGCCCACTGCCAGGCGGCGCGGGCAGCGTCACGGAAGGCGCGCGCCATTTCGTCCCCGTACTGCTCGCGGAACGCGGGCGGATAGGCCCGCAGAAGCCGGCGGTACATCGCCAGGGAGCGTTCGACCGCTGATGGTTCGGAGTGCTGCATCGTTACGCCTCTGTTCAGCCGATCATGGACTTGTGGGGCAATAGCTTCCGGCGGCGGGCTATCTCCACGAGGGTTTCGAGCCGTTGCGATTCTGCGCCGAGAGCGCGGCGTCCTTCGTCCGTCAGGCGGTAATAGCGGCGGCGCTCATCGTCCTGCTCTGGGTCAGGGCGTTCTTCGGTCTCTTCCAACAGACCCGCACCGGTCAGCCGCTTGATGTTCGTATACAGTGTACCGGGTCCCAGTCGCATCGCGCCGCGAGTGAGGGCGGCGACTTCCTGCATGATCGCGTAGCCGTGGCGTTCGCCGTCGGCGACCGAGAGCAGTATGTGAAATGCCGCCGGCGCCATCGGCGAGGCGGGATCAGGCTGTGTTTGTGCGTGAGCCATCGAGGCGCTCCCTTCAATGTGTCTTTAGAGGTTATATCCGATACGGATATAATACCACAGCTCTCCAGGATTCGTCCAACCACGCGCGATCGCGCTGCCCGGAGTTGAGGGGGCGAAGCGGCGAGGGGGCGACAAGGTGACGCGGTCTACCGCAATTGGAAGCCTCATAGGTTATGGCGTACAGGGCGCCGCTCGGGCGCCAGATCGGTATCCGTGTCCGTGATCAGGATGCTCTTCGGTTTCGAGGGGCGTCTGCAAGGGTACATACGGATTACTATGGTGTACCATGCTTTGGAGACGTCCGTCGCATATGCCTGCCCGCCGGCGACCGATTTGCAGCCTACACCACGTTGTTAGTTTTATGGGGCATGGTGTCGGTCAGCTGGGTTTGCGCCGGCCCTGTTGCATCAGGCGCGCACCATTCGCGCACGCCATCCGAACCGGCGGAACGACGTTCCGCGTTGACTGAGGAGGTAGTGGTGATGAATCGTTTGATTTCCCTGCTGGCGGTCGCCGTGCTTGCCGCCGGCCTTTCGCCCGGCGCGCACGCATTTCCGAAAGAGGCCGCGAAGAAGCCGGTCCTCAGGAAGAATATGCGGCCGGGCATGAACCCGGGCATGATGCCCGGGAAGAAGGCGCCGGGCCGGCAGATGATGGGCAGGGCGGTTTACGTTTGCAGGAAATGCGAACAGGCGTGGACGCCCGCGCAGGCCCGCAAAATGGGCTACAAAGACCCGATGGGCCACAGGCTGTTCAGGGTGGCCAAACTCCCGCCCGGCATGAAGATGGGCCGCATGATGAGCGGCGACAAGATGCCGATGATGGGAAACATGCCCATGAAAGGCCAGAAGCCGCCGATGAAGGGCAGGAAGGGCCGCATGAAGGGCGATATGCCCATGAACGGGCGGATGCCGCCGAAGCCGCGGTAATCGGCAGCCCGAAGACAGGGGGCCCGGTCCGCGCGGATCGGGCCCCTTATTGTTACGCGGCCTGCGTTGCCACCTTCGCGATCACGCGCTCCCGCACCGGCCGGATGAGCGCCACACCGGCGACGAAGTAAAGGATGACCATCAACAAGGCGATGCGGTATCCGAATCCAGGCCCCGTGTTGTATCCCAGGATCGTGTGAATCCGGGTGTTGAACAGGTAAGCCACCGGCCCTCCGATCATCGGCGCAATCACCTGCGGCACCGTGAATGAGACGTGCCACACACCCATGAATTTCGCCTCATCGTGCTCCGGAAGCAGGTTGGTGGCCAAGGCCCAGTCGACCGCCGCGAATGCCCCGAATCCCATGCCGAAGATGAAGGCCGCCACAAATGCCACATGGATGGAACTGGTGAGCAGGAACACCAGCGCCGCGACAGCGGTGATGCCCGCCGACGCGTAAACTATCCGCTTTTTGGGCATTCTGTCGCCCAGGAAACCCGCGGGGAAATTGCCAACCAGACCCGCTACGGTGGTAATGAGGAAGATGGTGGTGACCGTATCCTCCGGCTTGGGCGCCCCCAGCGTGTCCCCAACGTAGTACAGCAGGAACTCCGTGGCGGTGTAGAACCCCATGTTGACCATGAAGCGGGACGCTATGAGCCAGAAGAAATCAGGGTGTTCGCTCGGTTTGACGTGGAACGACTGGACGAGCGTGCCCCACATGCCGATACGGGGCGCCGGGTTCTGCGCGGCGGATTGCTCCGGGATGCGTATCACCGTATAGATCATCGCCACGACGAGAAGCACTGAGAGCGTGACCATGATGATCCAGAGGCCGCCCGGCTTGCGGATCAGGGTGCCACAGAGAACGAGTCCCCCGAGTTGCCCCAGCAGGCTCGACATTCCCATATAGGCGGACGCGGCGCCCTGACGTTCTTTCGGCACCATGTCCGGAATCAGCGCCTGGTACGGTGAGGTCGCGACGTTTACCCAGAACTGGATCAGGCAGAACGCGCCGAGCATTGCCGGTATGCTCTGAACACGGGCCAGCCAGAGAAGCCCCGGCACGGAGAGCAGCGTACCCACGATCATATACGGACGGCGGCGCCCCATCACCCATCGCGACCGATCGCTCATCGCCCCTGTGATGATGACCACCACGGTGGAGATCATCGCGCCGATGCCCAGCGTCCAGCCCAGCGTGAGGTCCTTGGTGGGGCCGGCCATGTGCTTCACCAGCGTCTGGATAACGATGGTGATCATGCCCGCCCACAGGAACGAGAGCGCGAACCAGTACACGCTCAGCTCCAGGTAGAAACGCCCCGACTGCCGCTCGGAGTAAGCCCGCTCCATCGCCGTGCTGTCTTGTGCCATCTCGTTACCTCCCGAGTGAACTATACGCTATACGGCAGCGTGCGGCGAGGTACCTTCGGCCCATTTCGGGAGACGGAAAGAAGGAAATGAGGAAATGAGGAAGCGACCGGACAATGGTCGTTTCCCCATTTCCTCGCTTCCTTCTTCCCGTCCTCACTCCGTTCCGTTGAACAGCGCCTGCGCCTTTTGCCACACGGCGGCGCCGACCTTGTGCCCCACTTTACGGCCCTCAAGGTCGCCCGTGCTGAAGTGGATGCCGCCGTAAAGGCGCGAGATGCCGGCCTGGTTGGCGGCGTCCGTAAAGGTGGGCCAACTCAGGGTGACCGGCCGGGCCGGAACCAGCCCTGCTTCGAATTTGGAGGACCCCGCCGGGAACGTCACCGAACCGCCGAATGCATCGCTGCCGGTGTACAATTTCAGCACCTCGGAGGCGGCGCCGCTGAACGTGCTGTGTCCCGACACGCACTCCGGGAAAGAGGGTGTCACCACGTTCGGCGCCTGGTACGGCTGCCAGTTCTCTCCCCTCACCCACTGAGTTCCCTTGAGCGGGCCGCCCCAGGCCCGGATCCACTTGCCCTTGTACAGGTAGTGAATCGCGGTGATCGGCCGAGCGTAGTCAAAGGCGCGCTTGCAGTCCCACGCGGCGATACCGGCGTCAAACACCGCGTTGCTCACGGCAAAGAACATCTTCACATCGTCGTCCAGTGTGTGCTGATCCCGGCGCGAGACATACTGGGCGACGAGGCACCAGTGCCCCGGCGGAAGCTCCGAGGCGGGGCCGTCCGCCCAGTATTCAGCGATCATCTTCTGTTCATCCGTGAGGTTGGAGCTGATATCCACTATCTGCCGGGCCTGGTCGATGTACGCAATCGTCGATCTTTCGGTATCGCGTCCGGTCAGGCGCGTCGAAATGAACGCGAATGGGGCGCCCGGCATACGGAACTGCGAGCCGGATTTGAGGGCGAAAGGTGTGACCCCTCCCCACTGCGGCGTGAAATACTTCTGGATGGCGAAGCCGCCTTTGCCGTCCGGTATGCGCAGCGGCTGCCAGTGGTTGGGATTGACGATATGGTCCGGGTCGTTCACCGGCTTGTAGCCGGTGTAGTCGCTGTAGGCGCCGGCGTGCAGATCGCCCAGCTGGTTCGAACCGTCGTGATGGCGGAACTGGAGGAGGGCCTCGGCGCAGATGTTGCCCGTTCCGGCCGGTGTGGAAGCGTCCTGCAGGGAGTAGCCGGGATCGTATCCGAGGCTCACCATCAACGCTGCAAACTTCGCGACTTCGGCCGTCTGCGGGAAGAGATCGACCAGTGCGGCGAAAGCCGCGTAGGAGATCGCCTCGGCCTTATTGGCCTCGGTTCGCTCCGAAGCAGGGTGGCGGAGCGCTCCCCCGAGGCGCGTTCCGTGAGCGACGGCGTCGTATGTCGCCCAGGCGTCATACATCGCCGTGTGGACGATGGCCAGGTCACGTGCAACGACGGTTGGACCCGGTTTCGTGTCGCGAATTGCCTGAAGCAGCGCATTGTCCCACCGAACGACGATGGAATCGTGGTATTCCGGCGCGCCGGCGGGAATCGCGCTCGCCGCACGACCGGGAGTGGCGAATGAGTATGAGAGCGCCGCCACGGCGGCAAGAAAAAGAACCGCTCGATAACGCATCTTGAGACCTCCCTATGGGCTTGACATGATATCAATGTGCTTGATACCCATAATTCCGTTCGATCGTTACCATTTATCGGCGCAGGGAGCTTTGGCCGGCCGTGGGCGGGAAGTTGCTTTGGCGGTTGATCGGGGAGATCACCCTGCGTCGCCGGAGCGCTCCTTCCAGTCCCCTGTATACACGATGTAGGCCGGACCGGAGAGGGTCACCGCATCGTCCCCGTCCCAGGAGGCCTTCACTTCGCCGCCTTTGGAGACGACGGTGACCGGGTTCGCCGAGATCCCGAGCAGGTGGCCGATAACCGCAACCGCCGCGGCGCCGGTTCCGCAGCCCAGCGTTTCCCCCACGGCGCGCTCCCATATGCGGATCTCCGCCCGGTGCGGTGATGTGAAATGGGTCCATTCCAGTGTCGTGCGCTCCGGGAACAGAGGGTGGTTCTCGATGAGGGGGCTGGCCGTCTGGAACGTCGCTTCATCAGGCATTTCGTCGACGAGGATGATCGCGTGGGGCGTGCCCGTTGAGCACGCGTGCAGGATAAGGTTGCGGCCCGCGACCGTGACGGGGACGTTGAGCGCCCGGTCGCCGGCAACGGACATCGGAATGGCTATCGGGTTCAGCGCGGGGGCGCCAAGGTCGACGGTGACCGTGCAATCGTCCTCTTCGCACTTGTGGATCCAGAGGTGGACCGTCCCCCCGAAAGTATCGACAGCGACGTGGGTTTTCTGCGTGATGTCCTCGTCATGCAGGAAGCGCCCGAGGCACCGGAGGGCGTTGCCGCAACGGTCCTCGGAACCGTCCGGGTTGAAGAACAGCATCCGGACGTCGGCTGTATCCGAGGGGAAGGCGACGAACAGCCCGTCCGCGCCGGCGCCGTAGTGACGATCGCACATGTCGATCGCCAACTGCCGCCAATCGTGGGGCGGCAGGTCGTATCCGTTCAGGGCAATGAAGTCGTTGCCCAACGCGTGCATTTTCGTGAATCGCATACGATCATTCTAGTTCCGAGTTCCTAGTTCCGAGTTTCGAGACCCAAAACCCGGAAATCGAAACCCGGCACTCGAAACCCGGAACTCGAAACTCGGAACTCGGAACCCGGAACTATGTCAGCGAGTCCGCGACGCTTGTCAGGAACTGCTTCAGGTACTCGTCGTATTTCGGGCCGGCTGTCGCGCGTATCTGCGCGATGACCAGCTCGTGATCCAGATCGACGCGGAGTATGCAGGCCGTCGCCGAGCCATGGCCGATGACACGATTGCCGAGGATCATGTCCTTCGGGTCTGTGGAGTTGGTTGGCGCCCCCGGTTTCGTCTCCCGGAACCACGTGAGACCGATGCCCCATTCCACGTCAACTTCCGGGTAGAACTCCTTCAGGCTTCGCGGAAGCATCTGGGCAAACGTCTCCTCGGAGACGAACTGCTTATCGCCATACCTTCCGTGATTCGCGAGAACCTGGCCGAGCGCCCCGAGCTGGTACGCGGTCAGCCGCGCCCCGTAGGCGAGGTCCGCCATCGGGACGTCGCCGATACCGAGCGGGCGATACAGGTTGTCGTGGAACAGCCGGATGATGCTCTTGCCGGTCATGGCCTCCATCGCCTTGCCGGCCAGGTCGTAGCCCATCCCGTTGTAGTTATGGGCGGCGCCCGGATCCAGGCTGTCGAGGCCGTTCAGCACCACGTTGTCCAGGTACGGGTTGTGGATGCCGCCCCACTCGCCGTGGCCAGCGAGCCCGCTCGTGTGGGTGAACAGATGGCGAAACGTGAGCGCCTTCTTGCCCTTGGTGGGGAACCCGGGGAGGTACTTGCCGATGGGATCGTCGATAGCGGTGAATCCCTGGTCAACAAACTGACTGAACAACATGCCGCTGACGGCCTTTGTGATCGAGGCCACATCATGGCGGTAGTCGAGCGGCAACGGGGTTCCGTCTGCCGACTTACCGAACGCTTGATGCGTGATGATGGCGCCATGCCGCGCCACGAGGATGGTGAACGGCTCGCCGGAGTCCTCGGCCCACTTGCGGCATACGGCGTCGATTCGCTCTTTGGCATCCGCCTTCACGCCGGCCTCTGCCGGCGTTCCGGCGTGAAGCACTTCGGCCGGGCTGCCGGACACCGTTTTCGGCGGCGCCAACGGACGAACCTTGTCCGCGCGCTTCTCGAGTTTCAGCCTGAGGGCCAGGTGATAGTCATCGTACTTGACGTCCGGGCCATCGAGGACGCCCGCCGGCGATCCCGTAGGCTTGGCGTCGATGAGCGCCGCAAGCACGCCCGCGCCGGCCTGGGACGACAGAAACGACTCCCGGAAGATGCCGCCGGCGGCGTTGGCGACATTTATCCGCTGCTCATCCCACACTTTTGGATCGATGGGCGAACCCAGATACGGCACGTCCAGACCCCATTCCGCGCCAAAGAGCGAAGCTGCTGACACGCCGCAGAACGTCATCGCCCGCTTCACGACCATACCGTCCTTGGTTTTGCCTTCGATATATGCCCCATAGCGGCCGGGAGCCTTTGGCGCCTTCACCTCATTCAGGTCTTTGTCAAACCATCGCACCGTTAGCGGAACGTCGCCGGCCAGTTCCCGCACATGGTCGACATCACGCCATACGATTCTGGGGAAGCGGCCCTCCTCCGCCGAGAAGGCGTAGCCGGGCCACATGGTGGCCGGCACAACCTCCTGGTTCTGGAAATCGCGGTTGTCTTCGGCCTTTTTGAGCGCGAGAGTGATGTCTTCGGCCTCTTTACCGGTGAACGCTTCCATCCCCAGGACCCAGGCTCCGGTGGCGTTTTCCACTTTCGCCAGAATGGTGTTCGTGCCCTTGCGCAAGCGAACGTTGAACCGGTCCTGGCGCGCGACGTAACCCCGGCCCGGGAATAGCAGTGTCTCGAAGACGTTCTTGCCATTGACGAATACCTTGACGCCATCGTCCGATCCCAGGAAGAAGACCGCTTCCTGGTCCGCCGGAGCGTTCAGTTCCGCGTAGGCGTAGGCGAGCTTGTGGTCGGTGAACGGGTAATGAAGGGCGAAATCCAGCGTGTTTCCGGAAAGCCGAACGCTTTTGGCGGAGACGGTATCGCCGCCTGGCGTGGCCAATGTCGTTTCCGGCCGGATTCTGGCCTTCGCCTCTCCGCCGATGGGCGAGAGGTAATCGGTATCGAAAGCGCCCCGGTCGTCCGGTCCCGATCTCTCGGGATTCTGGAAGGGGCCGATGATCACCCAGTCCTTGATGAACCCGCTGAACGGGGGAGGTGTCTCAGCGGCCAGGGCAGGAGCAGCGATCGCCGAGACGGCAATCACAGCCGGAATCAGCAGGGGAAGTGTGCCGATACTCATTTCGTGGTCCTCGTACTAACGTTTCAGCGATGCGGTTACCTGTGACCGGCGGGTGGATCGCAGCCGGTTATTGTCCTCGTGACCCGTCGGGGCCAGGAGGAATATCGTATGGCAGGCGACCGATGCTCAATGACAAACGATATCACTTCCGGCTTGGCGGTTCCAACCGGAAGGGCGGCGGGCGGCACGGTGAGGGGTGAATTTACCGGCCGAATCGGACGGCTGAGCGCGCTCTGGCCTTGGCGGCCTCTCCCTGGCGGTCTTTCGGCGCGGAGGTTGATTCCAAGGACGTAAGGAGGCGGCCGGAAGCCGCGGCGATTTCATCAACAGCCCGTGCGAAGGCGGCATCGTTTGCCTTCGACGGGCTGTTGAACCCGCTGATTTTGCGAACGAACTGCAGCGACGCGGCGCGAATCTCGTCGTCCGTGGCCGGCGGCTCGAAATTGTACAGCGTTCGGATATTCCTGCACATACCTTCCTCCTCCGCCGGCCCGTATCCACTCAAACGCCAGTGTCTCTCACTCCGGTTTGTCGCAGTTGATCATCCAGGGGATGCCGAACCGGTCCACGAGCATGCCGAAACGCGCAGCCCAGAAGGTCTCCTGAATCGGCATCTTGATCGTACCGTTTTCGGCCAGTAGGCCGAATATGCGATCGGCTTCGGCCGGTGAACCGGCCGAAAGTGATACCGAGAATCCTTTCGGCGCCTCATACCATTCCGGCGGGGAGTCGGAGCCCATCAGTACCGTGCCGCCCAGTTCAAGACGAGCGTGCATGATCTTGTCCTGCCATTCCGGGGGCGTCTGCGGCCCAGCCGGGGTTTCCCGGTGAGTGTGCATGGCTGTGATCTTGCCTCCCAGGCACTGCGCATAGAACTTGAAAGCCTCTTCGCACTGACCGCTGAAAAACAGGTAAGGTTCAACTTGCATCATATTTTCCTTTCACGGAGTTCAAATGAACGACCCGGACCAGGCTTAACCCCCGGCTATGGCGCCTATCACGAGAAACGGTTCCTTCCCCGAAGCCACGTCGTCCGGCAGCGGGGCGTCCGGCGAATCCAGCGACAGGTCCTGACCGCACGCGAAGAAGCGGATGAACGCGCGGCGCGCCAGCGTGCCGTGGTCCCGTATTGTGCCCCGCAGCATGGGGTAGCGGGCCTCGAGGGCGTCGAGGACCGATCGCTGTGTGACCGGTCCTTCCACCTCCAATTCCAATTCCCCGTGGACGCCGGCCAGAGTCCGCAGGTTGGCCGGCAGCTCTAGCCGTATCATTGAAGTGTTTGGACCTCCACCGACAGGACCGCCGGCAAGTCTCGCACGATGGGAGCCCACGTATCGCCGGAGTTTGCGGAAGCGTAGACCTGCCCGCCGGTTGTGCCGAAATAGATGCCGCAGGAATCGAGCGAATCCACGGCCATCGCGTCGCGCAGGACGTTCACGTAGCAGTCACTCTGCGGCAGCCCGTTGGTCAGGGCCTCCCATTCGTTGCCGCCGGTGCGGCTGCGGTAGACGCGCAGTTTGCCGTCGGGCACGAAATGCTCGGAATCGCTCTTGATCGGAACGACGTAGATCGTGTCCGGCTCGTGTGCGTGAACGTCGATCGGGAACCCGAAGTCGGACGGCAGGTTGCCGCTCACCTCGTACCACGAATCACCGGCGTTGTCGCTTCGCATGATGTCCCAATGTTTCTGCATGAAGAGCACGTCCGGGCGCGACGGGTGCATCGCGATCCTGTGGACACAGTGTCCGACGTCGGCGTCTTGATCCGGGATGTACTCGGAGCGCAGTCCGCGGTTGATCGGTTTCCACGTCGTGCCGCCGTCGTCGGTCCTGAACGCTCCCGCGGCCGAGATGGCGATGAACATCCGCCCCGGGTTGCCCGGATCCTGGATGATGGTGTGCAGACACATTCCGCCCGCTCCCGGCTGCCAGCGCGGCCCCGACTCGTGCTGCCGCAGGCCGGCAACCTCCTGCCAAGAGGCGCCGCCATCGGCCGATTTGAACAATGCGGCGTCCTCCACGCCGGCGTAAACGGTGTTCGGATCGGTGAGCGACGGCTCCAGGTGCCAGACCCGCTTGAACTCCCAGGGGTGCTGTGTGCCGTCGTACCACATGTGGGTGCCCGGCGTGCCCTCGTAGACGAACTTGTTGCTCTCTCCCATGGGCATGCCATCCGGCGTCGTCGACGGCCCGCCGCCCGGCGTTTCCCACGACTTGCCGCCGTCGCTCGATCGCTGGATCACCTGGCCGAACCAGCCACTGGTCTGCGAGGCGTATATCCGGTCCGGGTCGGCGGGCGAGCCCTTCATATGGTAAATCTCCCAGCCTGTGAACTGGGGGCCTGAAACGTCCCACTTTGCACGCTTTTCGTCCGATGTCAGGATGAAAGCGCCTTTCTTTGTGCCAACCAGCACGCGTACTCCGCTCATTGTCACTCCTCTCTATCCGGTTCCTTCTACGGGCCGAAAATCACTCCGGCCGGACCGTAAAACGTCGCGCATTTGCCACGAGTCACTAATGATGCCACGGGAGGCGGCGTTGTGGCTACATGAAGAAACACGGCGTCATCCAGCGGTGCTCCGGGTAATGGGGGATGAAAAATGGAGCGTGCAAAATGAAAAGTGGCGGACCGGGGCTGGTCCGCCACTCTGCACGATCTGTCATTCAGGCCGGGTTTGCCCGGTTTCAGTCAGGGTCCTACACGTTGTCTGCAATCGACACATGCGTGACTGCCCCATCGGCGTCAGGCTTCTTGGGCCGGATGACGATCTCAACATCCTGGTCGAGCGCATTCAAGCACTGGAACAGCCGTTCAAGCGTAAAGCCTTTCAGCCTCCCACGCGTGATGTCCGAGACGTTCGGCTGTGTAAGGCCAGTTCGACGGGCCGCCTGCGCTTGGGTCAAACCCAAGGAGGCGATGACCTCGTGAATACGATAGGCAACGCGCGCCTTGGCCAGGCGCTCCTCTGGTTCCGGCAGACCGAGATCGGCGAAAACGTTACCGCTTCCTGTTGTGAACTCCATCAGACCCTACCCCCAAAGTGCTCAGAGTGGTGCTTCGCGGCGTCGGCCAGTCGTTGTCGGATCAGTGCGAGGTCGTGCTGGCTTGTCTTGCGCCCAACACGGCTCTTCTTCTGGAACGCGTGCAACACGTAGATCGCATCAGCGAATCTCACCGTGAACACGGTCCGGTATGTGTCCCCATCAAAGTCGTCCCGGATCTCGAGGACGCTCGCTCCACCGAACCCGCGCAACGGCTTGACGTGAGGCGCCGTGCCACCCTCCTGGACGATCTGAAGGGCATAGCCGAAGGTATCCTTCACGTCCTCGGGCATCCGGCGCAGGTCGTCGAGGGGCGAGCCAAGCCAAATCAGCGGTCGGTCTGCATCCATTCCGTGTAGTGCATCGCTCAAGGCATTATACCATTTCTAATATAAACCTGTCACTTTGGCAGCAGCGTGTCTCGAACCCAGTCTCTCGGAACTCGAAACCCCGAACCCCCCTTACCACCTCGGCTGTTCGGCCTCGCTGGGCTTTGGGAGCACGGCTTCCGGCGCTTTCGCGTCCGGCTGCGGGGCTCGGAAGTCCGGGACCGGGACCTTCTGCTGGTACACTGTCTTGAGCAGCGTGTCCAGTTTGCTTGCGTCCTTCACCGTGGACTCGGGGTCCTCGCCCATCAGGCTGTCGAACGCGAAGAAGCTGATGCCCTGGACGCCCAGCGTGCGACCCACCTTCACCTTCTCGGCGTCGCTTGCCCCGGTGAGCAGCCAGTCGCCGATGCCGGCCCAAAGGTGCGTCTTGTGCCGGTTCTCCATCGCGGCCTTCACCCAACCGGCCCACTGGCCGGTATCCGTGTGGTACGTCATCGGGATAGCGATATCGAGGATGCCCTCTCGCATCCAGCCGAACCAGTCCTGGAACGTGCTGTTGTACGGCTCCGAATCCTCCCATTTAGTAAACGCGCCCCACGGGATGAGCGCGGCGGAAACCGCCACGTTGGGCTTGATGGCCTTCACGTCCTTGTAGATGCGGCGCACGAGGCCCGTCACGTTGTCGCGCCGCCACTGCGCCCATTTCGCCGGGTACATCGCCGGCCAGGCGTCGCGTGCCGGCATCAGGTCCATCGCCTCGCGCTCTTCGGGAGTCAGCGCGGGCAGGATGGTCGATTTGAACGCCTTGATGTCGCTGTCATTGAAACCCATGTCGCGGTTAGGGTAGCGGACGTAGTCAAAGTGGATACCGTCCACGTTGTAGCGCCGCGCCACGTCCAGGAAGACATCGTGGATGTGCTTGCGGGCATCCGGGTTGCCGGGATCGAGGAACGCGCCTTCGAGGTTGGGGCTGGCGACGAGCGGCACGCTGCCCAGGCGGTCGGCCATCAGCCACTCGGGGTGCGCGTTGACGACGTGCTTCGGATCCTTCGGTTTGGAGGTACCGCCCCACACGTAGCACGTGTTCAACCACGCGTGGACCTGGAGGCCGGATTTGTGGCCCAGGTCGATGGCGGTCTGCAGGGGGTCGAAATCGGCGGGCTGCTTGTCCAGCGCTTCTGCGCGCGGTTCGAGGCCGTTCAGGTAGTAGGCGTCGCCGCGGCCGCGCACTTGTACGATAATCGCATTGAAGTTGTACTTCACCGCGGTATCGACCACGCGCTGGATATTCTGCGGGGTGGTCATGTCGTAGCGCACGACCCAGATTGCGCGCGCCTCCGGCTTGGTCGAGACGGCGTCTTCCGCCATGGCGAACCCTCCCATCAGGAGCAGGAGCGAGAACAACAGAACCTTCATGCGGGCCTCCTGAGGAGATGATAGGTGGTATTTTCACCACGGAGGAAACGGAGTACACGGAGGTGCACGGAGGAATTCGATGTCTGAATTGATCCTCTATGAACCTCCGTGCCCTCAGTGTCCTCCGTGGTTCATTTCGGAGCCTACAGGGTTCGGCCCAGCGCTTCCGCCAGCGGTTTCAGTTCGCCCATCAGGCGGTTGAAGTCGCTGAACGTGAGGCTCTGCATGCCGTCTTTCAGCGCGGTCTTCGGCCTGTCTCAGTCTGCTGCGGGAGACACAGAGCCATCCTGATTGCTCGAAAGCAACCATTCGCCCGACGCAGGATCATTCTCAATGAGCCCCTTCTTCTTCAGGGCCTGTTGCGCATGTCGCAACCGGTGTTGCCAAATCACGCGGCGATCTCCGCTGATGATCCGGGAAACTGAGTCGTCGCACAGATCTGGATGGATAGCAGGGACCATCTCGTAGAGGTCCTGCGTTGACAGACGGCGATCCGACAACAAGTAGAGTACCGTGTCAGCGAAAATGCTCTGCAGGGATCTGCCCTTTAGGCGGATACGGACGAGGTCGTCTTGAGCGTTCTGCCGCAATTCCGACGACGCGGCTCGAAGTTTCGCCCTGATTGACCTCTGTTCTTCGGAAACGGCAACGCGGATTTCGGTCACTTGGCTCTGAAGACTCAGCAAACGATCTGGGCTGACCAATCCGCCAAGCCGAGCGTAGCGCCGTATGTCGTGGTTTACGCGCTTCACGACTGACTCTTCAGTCACCCGCACGCCATACTCGAGGTTGCCTCGGAACCCGCCCTCTGTGAAGTTCGCAGAGCCGATCAATGCCAAAGAGTCTCCGGAAGTGAACACCTTGGCGTGAATACGTGGCAGGTAGATTAGTCGCGTCTTCGGCAGATGCTCGCACAGATAGATTAACGCCGCGACATCGGTGCTTCCCTGGACCAAGTTGGATGCCGAGATGTCCGTGACAACAGTCACAGATACAGCATTCTGCGCACCCTTTTCACGGACTCCATCTACCAACAGGCGCATTGGGCCTTGCGTGATGTATGGGGAGCAGATTACGCAGCGCGTCTGGACGCTGTCGATGAACGCGCCGAATGCCGACGCAAACGGCGAGGCCATTAGTTCCAATGGTGTTTAACCTCTCGGTCCGGATTTAGCGGTTAGTTGTGTGTGTCCACCGCTCGGTCAGCGGTTTGGCAGGCATCTCCCGAGAATCGGCGTGGCCGATCCTGACGCTCAATGTGCTGCGCCAACGAGACTCCCCCCACGGCGGAACAAGCGCAAGATCCGTGCTCATTCACCAAAGACGACTTCCACCGGTTCCTCTTCGAGGATGGACACGGCGACCTCATCGTCCAATTCGCCCTCCAAGTCGTCGTTCAGATCGACTACGACCGTTCCATCCTCGGTCTCAAATTCCGTCCATACGTCCCCCATCGAGTCGTAATGGTCGCAAATCAGAATCCCATCTTCCCCGAGTACTAACGTCGCTCGGTCTACTTCCACGCAGGCACCGGGCTTGAGGATGATCCTTGCCATGCTTCTTCTCCTCCTAGACTGTGCCCAGAGGTGAAGCCGCCGCGCTCGATCCGCTGTTTTCAGCGCGATTGTAACGCCCGCTGAGCGGCCGTATTATGACATAGTGCCGAGCGCCATGGCAAGGTGATTGTTCGTCTGCACGTCCCCGCGGCCTCCGCGTTGAAACCGCAGCCTACATGGTTCGTCCAAGCGCTTCCACCAGGGGTTTCAGTTCGCCCATCAACCTCCTGAAATCCGAGAAGGTGAGGCTCTGCATGCCGTCCTTGAGGGCGGTTTTCGGGTTGGGGTGGGTTTCGATCATCACGCAGTCGGCGCCGGCGGCCAGGGCGGCCTTGGTGCTGCCGCCAACCAGTTGCCAGCGGCCCGTTCCGTGGCTGGCGTCGCCGCAGATCGGCAGGTGGCTGCGCATGGCGACCTCGCCGATGGCGTTCACGTCCAGTACGTTGCGGTACGCCGTCTCAAACGTGCGAATGCCGCGTTCGCAGAGGATGATGTCGTAGTTGCCGCGGCTGGCGATGTATTCCGCCGCCTGCAGCCACTCCTCGATGGTGCTGGCCATCCCACGCTTCAGCATCGCCGGGATGCGCGTCTGGCCGATCTCCTTCAGAAGGCTGAAGTTGGACATGTTGCGCGTGCCGATCTGGAAGATGTCCGTGTACTCTCCCACCAGTTCCACGTCGCGCGTGTCCATCACCTCTGTAATGATGGGCAGTCCGGTCTCCTGCTTGGCTTCGCGGAGCAGTTTCAGGCCCTCGATGCCCATGCCGTGGAAGGAGTACGGCGAGGTGCTGGGCTTGTACGCGCCGCCGCGCAGGATGCGCGCTCCCGCGGCCTTGACCACTCGCGCCGCCTCAAGGATCATCTCGGGGCTCTCGACCGTACACGGCCCCGCCATGACGACGACCTCCGGTCCCCCGATCTTCACGCCGCACACGTCAATGACCGTTTTCTCCGGGTGGAAATCGCGGTTGACGAGTTTGTACGGCTTCGCGACGATGACCACGTCCTCGACCTGCGGCAGGCCGATCAACTGGTCCTTCAGGACGTTCTTGTCCTTGTCCGTGAGGCCGACGGCGCCCATGATGGTCTTCTCCGCCCCCTGCGAAAGGTGGATGGAGAATCCCTGGCTTTCGAGAAAGGCTCTGACCTCCTGTATCTCCCCTTCTCCTGCACCTGTTTTCAGAATGACAATCATAATCGCTTTCCCCTTTATGTTCAGACCTGCGTTATTGACTCATTCTAGCGCGAGCAGACCGGCGGCATCGGCCCGGAGGGTTGGCGACAAGCGGCGTGGGGCACGCGCGCACGAACTACTGCCCTCAGCCCTTCTTGATCACCAATACGTTGGACGACGCATTCGACGGCGTGGCGCCTCCGTCCAGGTTCGTGATGATCCACATCGATGCCGACGTGAAGTAGTACACGCTGGATTGACCGCGTACCCCGCCCGCTGCCAAGGATTAGTGTCGAAGGGAAAGCGTGACCGTGCCGTCTGGATTATCTCCTGATTTTCGGCTGCGGAAAAGTCGAAAGCGTCGATTGCGTGTGGACACGGAAAACGGCTACCAGACAGGCATGTGAGAGACGACCTGCAGGCTCGGGGAACCCCCGGTCAGCGCCTCGACTGTGCGGAGGGGATGATGATGCGTGGCGCCTGCGTGTGCGTGTTCCGCCATGCTCCAAACAGCAGGACGGGTATGAGCGCCAGGAGGGCGGAGGCTTTGGCCCGGCGGGGAAGCGGTTCCGTGCGGTCCCAGCGGAACAGCCGCGTGGCGATTGTGAAGGCCGTCGCGGCCATCAGCGCCAGGGCGCACAGCGCCACGCCGTCGCTCTCCAGCGAAAAACCGCCCAGCATTACGTGTTTCAGCGGCGTTACCAGGTGGGTGGGAGGCAGAAATTGCGCGAACTGGCGGACCCGCAGGCTGTACATCTCCAGCGGAAAGGTGAGTCCGCTCAGAAAAAGCGTGCCCATGAAGGACATCTGCATGAGCAATTGGGCTTCCTGCATGGTCGATGCTATCGCCGCGATGACGAGGCCCAGGCTGGCCATCGAAATGGCCCCGACAACAGTCACGAGGAGAAAAGGTCCCACGGGGAAGTCGAGCGGAGCGTGGTATACGACCTTGAGCATCAACAACTGCACGCCCAACGTGAAAGTGAGCATGGCCAGTCCCGCGAGCACCGTGCCGGCGAGCAGCCCTCCGGCGCCGAGCGGCGTCAGGCGATATCTCCGCAGCATCCCGCGCTCCCGCTGGACCACAACGCCCAGACCCTGACCGAAGAACGAGCTTGTGATGATCGAGAGCCCCACGAGCATGGGCATGATCTCACGGACCTCTTCGCGCCCGCCCTTGCCCAGCGCGGCGCCGAATGCCACGGTGAAGAAGAGCGGAAACAGCAGGCTGAGCGCCATTGCTTTCCTGTCGCGCATATAGAGCTTCAGCGTGATTCGCGCGAGAGCGATCGCGTTGGAGAGGACCCGGATCATGGGGCAGCCTCCTCGGCGCCCGTGAGTTCCAGGTAGAGGTCCTCCAGCGTCGGTTGGATGATGGATATGCTCTCCAGCGATGATTCGCGGTTGTCGAGCATCCGCACGAGCGCGGCGACGGTCTCGGCCGGCCGCCGTGTGCTCAGCCATGCGATATCGTCTCGCAGCGTCACATCCGCCACCGTTGGCAGGCTGCGCAGAACGTCCTCCCCAACTCCGGGAACGATTCGAACGCCAATCCGGGCCAGGCTGGACGCCCGCGACCGCAGTTCCTCGGGCGTTCCGATGGCCTTCAATTCACCCTGAGCGATGATCGCCACGCGGTCGCATAGCCGCTCGGCCTCCTCGATGTAGTGCGTCGTCAGGAGAACAGTCTTCCCGTCCGCGCGAAGTTGAAGTATGATCTCGTGCAGGTCGCGCCGCACCTGGGCGTCCAAGCCGGCTGTGGGTTCGTCGAGGAAAACGAGATCCGGGTCGTTCACCAGCGTCAGCGCGAGGGCCAGGCGCTGCTTCTGTCCGCCGGACAGCGTTTCGTAGGTGGCGTTGCGCTTGGCCTTCAGATCGAACCGGGCCATCAGCGCGGAAAGGTCCACTCGGCGGTCATAGAACCCGGCATAAAGGGACAGCGCTTCGCCGACCTTGATCTTGTCCGGCAGCATAGTGTCCTGCAAGGCCGCGCCGATACGTTGTTTGAGATCCTGGGTCTGGCGCCATGGATCGAGGCCCAGAACGCTCACGCTGCCTGCATCGTAGGCGCGCAAGCCTTCCATGATTTCGATCGTGGTGGTCTTGCCGGCGCCATTGGGCCCCAGCAAGCCGAAGATCTCCCCTCGCCTGAGGTCAAAGGAGAGTCCGCGCACCGCCTCGACTTCCTTGTAGCGTTTGCGCAGGTCGCGAACGCTGGCGACGGCTGCGCCAGCCGTCTCTCGTTCTTCAGTGATTATTCGCGTGTCCTCCATGCGCTGCGTAATGCTCCGCTACCTGTCAGCTTTCTGTCGGCATGTGGATGTACATGCTCTGGATGCCGAGTCGTCCGGGGCCGGTGAACCGGTTGAAGACGAATGAACCCGCGCTGGCGAAGAGCCCTGTGGCCAGCCCCTGCCGCACGGTCTCCATCTGGACGCTCTGATCCTTGTAGATCCAGCCGCCGGGCTCAACGTCGATCTGCTCGCCGGGCCCCAGGTTCACTTCAAATACGTTTCCGTATCCGTGCAGCCACAGGATGCCTTCGCCCGAGACGCAGCGAAAGGTGTCGATGAAGAAGCCCGTTCCGCCGAACATCATGTTGGCGATTCCCTTCACGCGCTGGAAGGAATAGTCCACGTTATCCGTGGCGGCGAGGAATTGATGCTCGCGGACGTCGATGCGCTGGCCCGTCGCGAGGTGCATCGCGAATACGTGGCCGGCGCCGTCCCGGCTGAACGCAATCTGGCCGACGCCTGTCGCCTGCGTCACGAATACCTGCATCCCGGCGAACATCCTCCGCATCGCGCCGGCCAGCGGCTTGACCCCCACGTTGACCTGGGGCGATTTCCACAACAGCGTGTAATGCTCGAAATAGATCGGCATCCTGCCGTCCAGTTCAACGTGCAACGCCGGCACGAGTTCGCCCTCGATGTGGTACGTAATATCCCCGAAGCGTTCATTCTGCAAGCTGGTTGGCAACAAACCTGGGAACTGCATCCATCTCCTCCTGATTCCATGAACAGTAATGCGTGGGCGCGGACGCCCAGCCTGATATCGGGCGCGCACGGCGCCATCTAGACGCTTCGGCGTCCAGCCATTTTTCGCGGTTCGCCCGCGCCGGGTTGCAGGCGATCGGCCATAGACGCCGCAGGCGTCGATACTGGAGCAATAACGTATGTTGGGACGAAGATCGGCCCTTTCCGAGTATATCCCCTTGGCCCTCGCCGGAGCGCTCTGTGCAGGCTGTTCCGCCTCACGGCCCGCCCGCGCGCTGCCGGCAGCGACCGGTGATTCCGCCGCCGTTTCCCCGGCGGAAGGCAGGCCAGTGTCGCTTCCCCCACCGTTTGCGACGCCTTCGGCGAACAACGGCCCGCGCGTTGTGCCGCCGCCGGTCGATGCACTGCCAAAGGTCCCGGCCGGCTACACCGTGGCCTTGTGGACCGCCGATGCACACAACCCGCGCAACGTGGTGCTTGCGCCCAATGGCGATGTGTTTGTGGTCGAATCCAACCGCGGCCGGGTTCGGGTCTTCAGGCCGGCGAAAGGCGATTACTCGAAGCCCGGCGAGCAGTTCGTGTTCGCCCAAGGCCTTCGTCAGCCGTTCGGGCTCACGTTCTATAAGAACTGGGTCTACATCGGCGACACCGACGCGGTTGTCCGGTTCCCGTACAAGCCGGGGCAGACGAAGGCAGTCGGTGAACCACAGCGCATCACGGAACTGACGCCGGGCGGTTACAACCAGCACTGGACCCGGAACGTCTTGGCCGATGTCCGTAACAACAAGCTATTTGTCAGCGTCGGCAGCCGAACGAACGTGGATCCGGAGGAACCGCCGCGGGCGAGCATATTACAGATGAACCCGGACGGGTCCGCCCGCCATACATATGCGAGCGGACTTCGCAATCCCGTGGGACTTGCGATCAACCCGGATACCGGCCGACTGTGGACGGCTGTGAACGAGCGCGACAATCTGGGCGACGATCTCCCGCCGGATTTCGTGACGGAGGTCAAGCCCGGCGGTTTCTACGGCTGGCCGTACGCGTACATCGGGCCCCACGAAGACCCTCGGCGCAAGGGTGAGCGCCCCGACCTGGTGGCGAAGACCATCGTGCCCGACGTGCTCGTCGGCGCCCACGTCGCCGCCCTGAACCTCGCCTTCAACCCCGGGAGAATGCTTCCCGGGAAGGGAGACGCGTTCGTCGCTCTCCACGGCTCGTGGAACCGCGCCCGGCGGGACGGATACAGCGTCATCCGCATCCCGGTGAGGGCCGGCCGCCCGGCCGGTCCGCCGTCGGCTTTCCTCACCGGGTTCGTACTCCCGGACGACAACGTCTGGGGCCGCCCGGTCGGCATCTGTTTTCTGCCGGATGGGTCCTTACTCGTCAGCGAAGACGGCAACGACCTTATCTACCGCGTAACGTACGGGAAGCGTCCAACCCGCCGCTAGGCCGTACTACAGCGCTTCTTGAGAGGAACTGAGCCCATGGATTCTGGCGCGCCGACACCCACCCGGGGAAAGCTGCGGATGACGCTGGCATGCGCCCTTTCCCTTGTGATGCTTCACGGACCGCACTCCGCGGCTGCCGTAAACGTCCTGACATACCACAATGACAACGCGCGCACGGGGGCGAACGCGGCTGAAACCGTGCTGACGCCTGCCAACGTGAACGCGTGCGGGTTCGGGAAGGCCTTTTCGCAGGCGGTTGACGGCCAGATATACGCGGAACCTCTCTACATGGCGGACATGCCGATCAGCGGAAAGGGAACTCACAACGTCGTGTTCGTTTGCACGATGCACGACACGGTGTATGCCTTCGACGCAGACAGCGCGTCTGGCGACAACTCCGCGCCGCTGTGGTCGCGCACATTCACAAACCCGCCCGGTGTAACGTCCGTGCCAACTACCGATCTGGGGAACGGCTACGGGGACATAGAGCGGGAGATTGGCATCTGTGGCACGCCGGTGATCGACGCAGGCACCAACACGATGTACCTCGTGGCCAAGACGAAAGAGACCTCCGGCGCCACACCCGCCTACGTTCAGCGCCTTCATGCGCTTGATGTAGCCTCGGGAGCCGAGAAGTTTGGCGGCCCCCTCACGATCTCGGGTTCCGTTTCCGGCACGGGTTACAACGGCGCGTACGGGGTCATTGAAGACGTCTCGCACGGGGTTGCGTTCGATCCTCGCAATGAGAACCAGCGCTCAGCCCTCCTGCTTGTGAACGGGATCGTCTATGTCGCGTGGGCCGCGCACGAAGATCACGACGCCTATCACGGCTGGGTCATGGCTTTCACCGTCAACCAGCCCACTCAGACCCTGACCCGCTACGCGGTCTTCTGCGCGACGCCCAACGGCGGACGGGCGGGCGTCTGGCAAGGAGCGGGCGGACCGGCGGCGGACGGATCGGGCGCTATCTATTTCGCCACCGGCAACGGCTCTTTCTCGCCCGCGACATCCAATTACGGTGATTCCTTCCTGAAGCTCAACCAGGGAGTCGGCCCGCTGACGGTATCAAGTTACTTCACGCCGTCCAATCAGGCCGGCCTGGATGCCGCGGACGCGGACGTAGGTTCCGGCGGCCCCCTTCTCCTTCCCGATCAACCTGGAACACACCCTCACGTCATGGTGGGCTGCGGAAAGGAAGGCAAGATCTACCTTTTGAACCGCGACAGCCTCGGCGGATATGGCGCGGTGGATAACGTGTTGCAGGAGATCGGAGGGGCTAATAATGGCGTGTGGGGAGTGCCCGCATACTGGAATTCGCACGTCTATTTCGGCTCACAGGGGGATGCGCTCAAGTCATTCGCCCTAGCCAATGGCCAGCTGTCAGCCGGTCCGGACTCAAGGTCGGCGGCGACCTTCGGCTACCCCGGCGCCACGCCGGTGGTCTCGGCTAACGGGAACACCAACGGCATTTTGTGGGCCCTCAACGTGGGATCCTATGGCTCGGATGGTCCCGCGGTGCTGTACGCCTATGACGCCAGCAACCTGGCGAGCGAGCTGTACAATTCGAACCAGGCCGGCGCGCGGGACGTCATGGGCCAGGCCATCAAATTCGCCGTGCCCACGGTGGCGAACGGCAAGGTCTACGTCGGCACGGGCACTGAATTGGACGTTTTCGGGCTTGGCGCGCCCCTTGGCATCGTGAACGCCGTCCCGATGGGTAACACCTCGGTCCGCGTAACGTTCACGTGCCCGTTGGACAGCACGACCTCGCAGGCTGCGTCGAACTACGTCCTGGACAATGGCGCCGCCGTCATCGCCGCGAATCTGGATTCAAGCGGCACGGTTGTAACGCTGACGACATCGCCTCTTCTGACGTTTGTCCCTTATACCTTGCGCGTCACGGGCGTTCTTGACCGTTCCACCCCGCCCCGGGCCATTCCACCCGGCGCCAGCGTCACGCTGTCGCTTTCCGGTCTTTCCGGTCTGACAGGGTCCTACTTCACGAACATCAACCTCAGCGGCTCGCCCGCCATTGTCCGCGTGGATCCGATCATCGATTTTGACTGGAATAACTCGCCTCCCGATCCGGCGATCGGGATGGTGACGTATAGCGTCAGGTGGACCGGATATTTGCGAGCGCCGACGTCGGGGCCTTACACGTTCTACACGGTGACGGACGACGGAGTGAGGCTGTGGGTGAACGGATCGAAGCTGGTGGATGCGTGGGTCGATCAGGCTCCAACCGAGCACTCGGGCGCCATCACGCTTTCGGCCGGCGTGCGGTACCCTGTCACCGTCGAATTCTATCAGAACTACGGCGGTTCGGTGGCCCGGCTGCTCTGGAGCGGGCCTTCGATCGCCAAGGCCGTCGTTCCGTCCGCATCGTTGCTTGCGCGCGGTTACAACTATATGGACGTTGCCTACGCATTGAATGCAGCGGGCGGCCTTCAGAATGCTATGAGTGCGCCCGCCCTGATTTCCGGCGGACAACTCGATATTCGCGGCGTGACGCTGCTGATTCGCAAGGCCGCCGGACTGGATGCCAACCCGTGATAAACAATCCAGAGACCGGACGACGTGGTTTCACGCTCATCGAACTGCTGGTGGTGATAGCCATCATCGCGATTCTCGCCGCGATACTGTTCCCGGTTTTTGCGAGGGCGCGCGAGCAAGCGAAACGCTCCGCCTGCGTGAACAACCTGAAGCAGATCGGCACGGCGATGGTCATGTACCTGGACGACAACGATCTCCGGATGCCGGACCGCCGCGATCTGAAGACGTCGCTCCCCGGCGGATACCACCCGTGGACATCCTGGCCGGCGTCTGACCCGCGTTGCGGATGGGCTGCGCTCGTGCTCGGGCCCTACATCCGCTCTAACGATATATGGAACTGCCCGTCGATCGTCGGGTCGCCATTGGGAAAGGCCGTTCAGGTGGTCCAGCGACTGTCCAATACCGATACCGCGACGACGAGCTACTGGATGTGGAGGTTTGACCGCCCAGACGACCCGACGCCGCCGACGGATATGTGGGGCAAGACTCCGGAGCACGCCATTGCCGACCTCCGCGCGGCGAACGACCCGAACGCGGGGGTTCCGAACAGCGCCGCCGATGTCGAACTGGTGGTGGATCCGTACTTTCCGAAGACCATCCCGACGGTGGCGGCCGAGCTGAAAGGGCGGTCCGTGCATATGGGCGGGCGGAACCGCCTGTTTCTGGACAGCCACGTCGCATGGCTGCAGGACGCGCGCACGATGTGATGGCGCCGCCGCCGGCGAACGCGACATAATGCCCTTGATGAAGAACGATAAGCACGCGACTGAACACGAGGTGCGCGAGGCGCTCGCCCGCGGCGGGTGCGCTATCTGCGGGCTGAATCGACGGGCCGTCGAGGGCTGGATCCAGAGCCTGCTGCGCGAGGGCATCACGGATGTGAAGGCGCGGCTCCGCTTCCGGGAGGCGGGAGGGCTCTGCGGAGAACACACGAGGCTGCTTGAGGACAACGGCAGCCCGCTCGGCGTCTCCATCCTGCTTCACGATGTGCTTACCCAGACCTCCCCGGCGTCGTCCGGCCGGCGCCCCGCACCGAGGTGCGGCGCCTGCGCCTACCTGAAGGAGACCGAAGCGCGCTACGTGGACGCGCTCGCCACCGCCCTCGTCTGGCCGGAGGTTCAGGCATCGTTCCAGTCCTCACCAGGACTCTGCGTGCCGCATATCCAGCGCCTCGTCCGCCGCGCCCGCCGCGGGACCGACCACTGGGTCCGCATGGCCTGCGCCGCACATCTGGAGCCGCTTATCTCGGAACTCGCCGAGATCATCCGCAAGCACGATTACCGCTACGCCGCGGAGGCATGGGGCGACGAAGCAGATGCCTGGCGCCGTGCCGCCGCGCGCTGGAGCGGCGAATGCGTGGCGACTGAGAAGTGAGAGTTGAGTATTGAGAATTGAGGGTGACCGCCTGGCCTCAAATCTCAATTCTCAGGTCTCAGTTCTTGTTTAGCAAACCTCGCCCCCCGTTCTATATGTCTTTGAATGCGCGCGATATCGCGCGCTATCATATTGCTTGCATCCGGCGGAATCACCCGCCGTGCGGCAAACCCACCGTCGGAAAGGAGACGAGAAACGTGAAGAATATCTTGGTCAATGCAGCCCCCTGTTGCTCGCCCCGTTCCGGCAATCCCCGGCCGTAGGTTTCCCTTGAGGCGCTGATCGCCTCATACACCTCCCGGCTCTCCATTTCGAACCGCTGGAACGCGGGCCAAGCGCTCGTGCGTCGTATTCGTTCGTCTTGTATTGGAGAGTTACCCGGGATGAATCCCCTGTTGGACAGCGCACGGACCGGTCATATCCGGCCGTGCTACGAAAATGCCAGAAACGGTGATCCGCGCGCCACGCGTGCCGTGGTGGATGCGCTGCGTCCGCGCGTCTCACGCCTGGCCCAGCACTATGCCCGCGTCACGGGCGAGGACGTGGACGACTTGCTGCAGGACGCGATGGTCGGCCTGCTGGAAGCCCTGCCCGTGCTCGATACGCGCATCGGGCAGCCGGAGCCGTACCTGATTCAGCGCGCCAAGTGGCGGATGCTGGACACGATCAAACGGCAGCGCCTTCGGCGCTGCGTGCCACTCGATGACGCCGTGCACGAAGTGACAACCTCTCGCAGTGACGGCCCCGCCGCCACAGTCCACGTCCGGGAGTTCACCGGCCAGCTACCGGAGAACCAGCGCGCCGTCCTCGACTGCCTGATGGACGGAATGACGTGGCGTGAGGCCGGCGACGTTCTCGGCTGCACGTCCGCCAACGTCGCGTACCACGTACGCCGGATCCGGATGGCCTACGAAAAATGGTGTGGATAGCACGCATGCGGGGGGACGCCTCCCGTATGCGGGCATCTGGATCGGCAACGGAGGATCGACATGATCATCAGAACAGAAACCAGCGACGATTTCCCGCGCATATACGAGTTGGTCAAAGTCGCGTTTCAGACGGCGAAGGTGAGCGGTGGAACCGAACAGGACTTTGTGAACCAGGTCCGGAGCGGCGATGCATACATCCCGGAACTGGCCCTGGTGGCCGAGGAAGGTGGGCAACTTATCGGCCACATTATGATGTCGAAGATCGACATCGTGAACGGGACCGGCAAGTCGGGTTCGCTCCTTCTGGCGCCCGTCTGCGTCGCCCTGGAGCATCGTGACAATGGAATCGGTTCCGCTCTGATCAGGGAGAGCATGGGGCTGGCACGCGAGATGGGTTACACCTCCGTGCTGCTTCTTGGCGACCCGGCCTATTACCACCGGTTCGGCTTCAGAACGTCCACGGATTTCGGCATCACGTTCGCGCACCAGACCCCGGAGATCGAAGCGAACGTAATGGCCTGCGAACTGAAGCCGAACGCCCTGGCTGGCGTCAACGGGTCTTTCGACTGCTGAGCCGTGGGGCCGCGCCGTCGATCTGCACGGTGTCGCCGCCGTAGTGGGTCGCGATGAAGAGCCCATTTCGCTCTCCGTATAGGCGTTCGGCGACGCGGTCGGCAACCGGCAGGACCGTCTGCTCGTGGGCACACACGATCGGGGAGACGCGCTCGAGGCGGCCGGTGGTCTGCTTGTTCTGGCAACCACAGGAGTGCATGCAGCGCGGGCGGATGGCGCACTCGAGGCACTCCGGCGGGTCCTCCGTGCTAAGGTCTCGCAAGCGCGCGCGGGCGGCCTCATCAAGGCCCGTCCTCACGTCGCCGATGGCCCACGCGTCCCCCTCGCCGTCATCAACGAACTGGACGCATGGGTAGAGACGGCCGTTCGGCGCAACCGAAATCTGCCGCTGCCCCAGATGGCACTGAGCGAGATGGCCGCGATCCGGCCGTATGTGGGACTGGATCTTGTGGTCGAAAGGGCTGAACCGGACGGCCGTTCCGTCGGCGTAAGCCTGGTAATACCAGTCGGCAACCAACTCGTACTGGTGCTCCAGCGTGCGGAAATGCCGCAGTTCCCACTTCGCGCCGTGATCGAGCGTGCTGACAATCGACCGAAAGCCCATGGAATGCAGACACTTCACCGACGCGGCGAGCCAGCGGGCGGTGAACGGCGTGACGACCATCTGCGCCTGAGCGTCCGGTTGATGCCGTAGCAGGAGTTCCGCTGCGCGCGCTACGGTCCCAAAGGAAGCGCGGCCCACCGCGTCCACCCGGTTGGCGTCGTGGGCGGATGGGGTGCCGTCGATGCTGAGGGCGACCTGGATCTCACGCGTGTCCTCGCCCGTGAGGAACGCCTCATCCAGAAGCAGCCCGTTGGTGGGCATATGGAAGACGAATCGGCGACTCGTCTTCCGCGAGACCTGCCGGCAGTACCTTACCGTTTCCGCGATAAGGTCCCGGCGCAGGAGTGGCTCGCCCCCGAAGAACACGATCTCGACCGGCCATGCGGGCGTTTCGCGCTGCGTGATATCGACCCCCAGGTCCACGGCCGCGCGGGCTGTCTCGACGGTCATATCGCCACCCTGGTGGGTGGATTCGTAGCAGTACCGGCAGCGCAGGTTGCAGCGGGCGGTCAGGTGCAGGGACAGGTCCAAATGAACGATCCTTCTATCCGGAGCGAACAGGCTACGGTCGGGGTAACCTCGGAGGCCCCATCATGCCCGGCGCCGGAGGGAGTTTGGGTGCGACGTTCTGAAGGACCAGCGCCTTGCGCCCCGTCGCGGAGAAAATCGCAACGTTTGCGCCACGCTTCGAGACGTTCAGACCCAGCGCCGACCCAACAGCCCGCGCCGGCACAAACAGCTCGCCTCGAATCAGGCGAGGCGCTTCCGAGAACCGCATCACCCGGCCGTTCACGGTGGAGGTTGTCTGTCCCGGCGCCAGGACAACCGTCGTCTCGCCGAGTTTCAGGGTCCAGGCCGGTGGATTCCCAGCGTGAGCCAGACGAACGTCCAGCGCGTCCCGCAGGACTGTAACCGGGACGAACGTGGTGCTCGACACCAGGATCCCGAAGCTGTTGAACACTCGCGTGGGAGGAACCGGGGCGGCGACCTCGCCGAGGAGTGGCATCGGCTTGGTCTCAACGGGCGGCAGTTTCGGGGGCGCGGGCCTTCCCTTGACGATTAGATTCGCCCCGTTCGCGGCGGCACCTGTACCGGCGAGTGCCGCCAGGAACATGGCCGGGTAATTAGGGGAGCTATAGTGTTTGGTGGGTCGTAGCCGCATGATGTCGTACCTCTATCCCGTTGTGCCGTGTCTGGCACGTTCTTCGAACTAGCGCTTCGGCAGCGGCGGCGGGGCGGGGGTGCCCTGAAGCGGCTGTGGCGCGGCTGGTCCAGTCTTGTCCACAGGAACGGCCTTCAGGATGAGCATTTTACGCCCCTTCGATGTGCTGAGGGCGATGTCCAACCCGCGTTGCCCGATGGTGAGTCCTAGCGCTTCACCCACAGCCCGCACAGGAACGTAAAGCGATCGGCCCTGCATGAACGGGCGCACCGGCAACCGGATGGGCTTGCCGTTGGCGATCGCTTCGAGTCTCCCCTGAGTCAGAACGACGCGCTTAGTACCGAGTTCAAGCGTCCAATCGCTCTTGCTGGCAGGGTGGATCACGCGGACGCCCAGTTTATCCGCCAGCATAGCTGTTGATACGAATGCCGTATCGCTCCACAGGACCGGCGCGCCGTCTACACCGTTCTTCGGCAGGAGCGGCGCGGCGATTTTTCCAAGCATAACCGGCGCTTTGGGCTCTGTCTGCGTGGTCTTCGGTGGCTTGGGCCCGCTCTTAATGATCAGGTTTGCCGCATTCGCATTGGCGCCCGCTGCCACGAGCGCTGCCATCGCAATGGCCGGGTAGCCTGGAACCGCGCACCGTGATACTGGTCGAATCTTCATCTTCGTTCCCTCTTCGTGAGCGTTTGTCTTGTCTGACCCTTTGCCCGCGCGGAACCTTCAATCCGTTTTGGAGACGCTGCCTGGCCGGTTGCGTTCCACCGCTTCCCTATGGCCTGCAGGATACGGTTCTCGAGGCCGCCGGTGTACAGGTCCATATGATCGCGCCCGGGCACAATCTCGACGTAGGCATCGCTATGGACGGACTTCAGGTAGTCTCGAAGAAGAACGACCGCTTCGTTGAGGTGGAAATTGTCACGGTCGCCCACGATGATATGGAGTTTCCCTTTTAGCTTCGCCATGAGCGGTTTCCCGCCGGCCGCGAGCACGCGGTGGATGTCGTAGCGGCGCCATGCGCGAGCCACGGCCGGATCGATGGCGCCGGTGTGGCGGTTGAACAGGCGCATCGGGCGGCCGTCCTGGCCTCGAGGGCTGAAGACGGCTTCGAACGACGCCATCTGTCCGCCGTACTCGCCAGCAACCATTTCGTACCGCGCGAAGTCGCGGAACGACATAGTGTCCGCGCCGCCGAAGCGCACGAGGTTGCGGGCCGCACCGTCAGGACGCACGTAAGCGTTCTCAAGGGGCTTTGCATCGATGTTGATCGTGCAGAACGAGCGGAAATCGACCGGATCCGGCCCGGTGGACCACGTTCCGTTGAAGAACGTCGGGTAGTTCACCTGCAGCCAGAGCGTGCTCCATCCGCCAGACGAGTGGCCGGTAAGGAAGCGCCCGCGGGCGTCGGTTAGCAGGCCGAACCGCTTCTCCAGGAACGGGATGAACTCGCGGGTAAGCGCGGCGCCCCAGGGTCCGTTGTTGACGGAGTCCGCGAACTCGGTATGCCCGAGAGATGTCTCCGGGTCAAGGAACACGTGCGCCATCGACGGGATGACGCCGCGCTTCATCCGGTCCCTGAGCGATCTTGAGCTCCAGAATGCTCCTTCGTCTCCGCCGCCGAAACCGGGCACGCGGTAAACAGCGGGCCACCGCCGTTTCGAGGCGTCCGGCGGCATCACGACAGCGGCCCGCATCGTGACGGGGCGCCCCCAGAACCGAGACAAAATGGGGCTGGTGAACTTGACTTCGGTTACGCCGTCTACCGTCCGCTTGCGCGGAGCGGGCGTCACACGGGTCAGCAGAAGGGGAATCGTCCCGGCGTGCGCCGAATCCAGGTTCGAGAGTTTGACGACTGCGCTTGTGATGTCCCCCGGACCCTGCTCCGAACGCGCGAAGGAGTGGTCGGCATCCAGCAGCGCCATGGCCTGCCAGTCGCCCTTTGGAGCCGAGGAGAGTGGCGCCGGATAGGCCAGCGTGTCCGGGTTTATCACCACTGCTTCGCCGGGAGCCAGGCCCTCGACCTCCTGCGCGGCGGTGTATGTGGAAGCGCCTCCGAAGGCGCCGCCAAAGCCGGTGCTGATGGTATCCAGCGGCTGTTTGACGTTCGTGATGAAGACCAGCAGGCGGCCCGAAACCGGAGCGGAGGCCGCTTCCCTTGCCAGCTGAACCTCAAACCGGAGGGGGGCGGCCGTTTGTGTCCGCGCGCCTGAGGCCGCAAGGGCGAAGGCTGCGATTGTGATTCCCCAGCGCATGTTTCCACCTCGATATGTGCTCGTGCGCGTTACCTGTGGATAATATGTAACGGAGGAGCCGCTATGTCGAACTCGGAACGCCGGGGCATTGCCGCCGCCGGCAACTGGATTGTGGACAACGTCAAGATCATTGACACATGGCCCGAGCAGGAAGCGTTGGCAAACATACTGGACGAACGGAAGGGCACCGGCGGCGCTCCGTACAATGTCCTGATGGACCTTGCGGCGTTGCAGGCACCTTTTCCACTCACGGGAATCGGCGTACTCGGTTGCGACGAGGACGGCGACGCGATTGAACGCGATATGCGCGAGCGCGGTGTCCGGTGTTTCCTCCGCCGAAGCGAGACAGGCAGAACATCATACACCTGCGTCATGACGGTCCGCGGCACGGGGCGCCGAACGTTCTTTCACAATCGCGGGCCAAATGCCGAATTCGCACCGCGGGATGTGCCGCTGGACATGCTTGATTGCCGCATCCTGCATCTGGGATACCTGCTTCTGCTGGAGTCGATGGACGCCGAAGACGAAGAATATGGCACCGCGGCGGCGCGGTTGCTCGCCGATGCGCGGCGTCGCGGCATCCACACTTCCGTGGACGTTGTGAGCGAGTCCAGTGACCGGTTTCAGCGCATCGCGCGGCCGGCTCTTCCGCACATCGATACGCTCATCTGCAACGAGATCGAGGGCGGTCGCATCGCGGGCATCGACATCCGTGTGGGAGATGCGCTGGATAGAGACGCCATGTCGCGCGCGGCAGCCACACTGTTGGAACTCGGGGTGAACGAGACGGTTGTGCTTCATGCGCCCGAAGGCGGTTATGCTCGCGACAAAGCCGGCCGGGAGTGGTTCAGGTCCAGTCTGCGTCTGCCTCCGGGATACATTCAAGGCTCCGCGGGCGCGGGCGATGCGTTCTGCGCGGGATACCTTTACGGCGCCCACGAAGGCTGGGGGATGGAAGATCGGCTGACGCTGGCCGTCTGCGCGGCGGCGGCCAGCCTGAGCGACCCGACCTGCTCCGCCGGCATGCGCCCGCTGAACGAAGTGCTGGCCCTGGCCGGACAATATGGTTAGGACGGGGGGCGAGCCACAGGAGTGCGCGACAAGGCTGCATGATTCTGTGTTGGTAGTTCCTGCTTCGCCGTTCGGGCGCCGGAACTATGGCGCGGGTCTTGCCGTCGGAAAAGGTATATGAAGATGTTTAGACCGCGCTTATTGGCGCTTCTGGCCTGCTTCGGCGCCGTCGCCGGAGCGAACGGCGCGTTGCCGTATCTCTCGCGGTCCGAGCGGCCGTGGACCACAGACCGCATCATGGTCAAGTGGCGCGACGGCAGCCCGCCCGTGCGCTTCCACTTCCCGGTCATCGGCACCCATACTCAGGGGGCCATGTCGATCCTCAGACTGCCCAGGGGCGCGCAGATGAGCGCCGCCCTGGCTGAGCTACGCGCCGATCCGCGCGTGCTGCGCGCGGAGCCCAATGTGCGGCGTCGGATTCTCACCCTTAACCCGCCGAATGAGCCGGGTTGGACAGCCACCGACCCGCAGCCCGATTACACCACGCGGACCTACGGCGAGTCGATTGCCGCCGCGGACCAGAAAACCTACATGTGGGCGCTCCAGAAGATCAACGCTCTGGATGCCTGGCGCGATTACCCTGGCACATACTACATGTCCGCCACGAAGCCGGCGAACCCCGTCAAGATCGCCGTGATCGACACCGGGTGTGACCTGGCGCATCCGGACTGGCTGAACGTGGGGGGCAGCAGCGCTAACGCCGCGCAGGGGGGACAGCTCGACCTGGCCGATGCCGTTTCGTTCCTCGGAGGCACCGGACAGGCGCAGCCGCTGACCGACGATCAGGTTGGGCACGGCACGTTCACAGCGGGAATCGTGGGCGCTGCCGCCAATAACGGCGGAACGGTCAACCCCGTCGGGGGGGCCATCGGGATCGCGTACGCCGCACAGGTGATGCCGATCCAGGTCCTGAACGACGCGTCAACCGGTTCGGTAGACGACGAGATCAGCGGCATCTACTGGGCGGTGGACCACGGCGCGCAGGTGATCAGTCTCAGTCTCGGCGACTATACGTACTCTTCCTTCGAGCAGGATGCGGTGGACTATGCCTGGCAGCATAACGTCCTGGTTGTCGCCGCGGCGGGCAACGATGGAGGCGCCGACGCGCTCGGAAACCCCGGGCAGAACCGTCCCCTGTACCCCGCGTGCGACAATCACGTGCTCGCGGTTGGCGCCACCGACCACTATGACACACCTGCCTCCTACTCGAATCACGGGCAGTATCTGGGCATCGCCGCTCCGGGAGGCGATCTGGACCCGAATGTGACGGTGCCCATCTACGGGGTCCTGGATGTACCCGTTCAGTTCACCGTATGGTCCTGTATGCCCACCCATCCGTTCCAATTGCAGGTGCAATCCGACGGTATGGGGGGTACTATCAACGATTACCTGCACGAGAACTATGACTACGCGCCGGGTACGTCGGCCGCGTGTCCTTTCGTGGCCGGCCTCGCCGGTCTGTACGCGCAGAAATTCGGGATCACCCGCAACACCCCCAACGCCGCCGCCACCCTCTACCAGGCGCTTCAGCGGAGCGCGGTCAATACCCAGGCCGTTGCCAATGGTGGATGGAGCGAGTACGGTGGTTTCGGGCGGATCGACGCGGCGAAAACACTCGGTAACGTCGATACGCGCAACGCGACAGTTGGGTGCATTGTCGGTAAGGTGACGACCAATGCCAACGCCGAAACGGGAATCCGCATCACGGCGACCATGGGTACGGTAACGAAGAGCGTAAACACACGCAGCCCCGACGGCGGCTTCCGGATCGCCAACCTCGCGCCGGGACAGTGGGCAGTTACAGCGTCCACCACAACGTCCATCGGCACTGTGGTAGTGACGGTTCGGCCCGGCGTGGACAATTTCGGTGCGGACTTCAACTTCCCATGGCCGTATGGCGATATCGATCACAACGGCATTGTGGATATGCGCGACGCGGTTGAGGCGGCGCGGATGATCGCCGGGACGGACCCCATGGACCCGTACGGCCAACAGCGCCTCGACATCTACCCATGGGCGGGTGTGGGCGGCCCCCTCCACGGGGACGGTACGCTGGACTATCGCGACGTTGCGCAGATCATGCGCATCGCGGCCGGCCTGCGGCTTCTGTGAGTTAGCTGGAAACGCCACGGCACGCCGTGGCGATTCCAGCCGCGGTTTCAAGCGCGCGGGGCGGTTCGTCCTCCGTGTGACATTGAGCTTCCACGGTCACGGCTGGACTCCGGTCTTCGTATCCCCTTCGCCGAAAACGGCTACCATGCCCGCGCGATCGGTATGGCTCCGCATCCGTCATCTCGACTCTCCTGAAAAAGCACAGACTCACCACCACGCCTACCGAGGCGTCAGCCAAGCCTGGTGTTCTCCGCCCGGATGCCCGATTCCGTTCCCGGCGGATGAATAACACGGCTGTCTCCACCTGTAGTAATCCATGTCAGGCATACACGCACCGCTCAGCGGGGCAGGAACTACAGGAACCAAAGGAGAATCAGATGAACAACGTCAGTTCGGGAAAAGCGATGGTAGGGGGCTTCGTCGGGACAGCGGTGATGACGGTTATGCTCTACGCCGCGAATATGATGGGCCTGGTCCAGATGGACCTTGCCGGGATGGTCGGATCGATGATGAACGGCGGGCACCACCCGCCGATGATGAGCGGGATATGGTGGTTGGGTATGATGGTGCACTTCGTGAATGGCTCCATCGTCTTCCCGCTCGTCTACACGCACTTCGTTCACCGTATACTTCCCGGTGCTCCCGTTGTGCGCGGTCTGTTGTGGGGCACGGCGCTGTGGCTAGGCATGGAGACGATGGCCTTCCCCATGGTGGGGCTGGGCTTCTTCGGCACCAAGACCCCGAGTCCGATGATGATGGTTGCCGGGCCCATGATGTTACACATAGTCTACGGCGCCATCCTCGGCGCGATTGCCGGCGCGCCGGCAAAGGACCACGGCGGCGAGTGGTCGAGTGGCGCGCCGATGTTGGCACACTGAGAGCGATTGACCAAGGATGCGGATGCTGGGGGCGAGATGCTTGTTGGCCGTTGGCCAGATGCGCCTCGCCCCCTGATCGCGCCTTCAGCGAGCCGCTTTCCGCACAGCATCGAGCACCTCTTCCGCCGCAGCGCGGATCCTGTAGTCCTCATTTTCATAGGCGAATGAAATGCGCCGCTTGCGGTCAATAACAAACGTGCCCGGCTTCAGTACCCCGTTCGTGTAGACCCCGGCGTACTTCCGTGCGGCTTCGCCGTTCCGGTCCGACAGGAAGGTGATGAAGTCAGCCTTCTCCCTGTCCTGCATCTGCTTCAGGGCGGTCCCGTCCTCATTCGAGATGGCGATAACGGCGGCTCCCGACTTCTGAAACTCTTGTTTGAGCCGGCCCAACTGGGCCAGTTGCGCATGGCAGTACGGTCACCACACACCGCGATAGAACACAAGGACGATGGGTTTCCTGCCCATGATCCTCCCGATGTCCACCTTACGCCCGTCCTCATCCGGCAGCGAGAAGGCTGCTGCCTTCCGGCCGGTGAGGCTCTTTGGCGCCGAATCTGTCCCCGCCGGTTTCTGAGTATACCCCGGCTGCGCTGCCAGCAGCAATAGAACCGGAACCGCCATACCCGGTGGCTTGATGTGATCTCGCATCCCCATACAACCTCCTTTGATTGCCGTCCGAGGCCTGTCACGTTCGGGGACCAATGTCGGTGATGAGACACAATCCCCAAGCATGGTTACACGCGGCGGCGGGTACATTATTCACGTTTCTTTTTTGAACAATCGGCCCGAGCGAGCCTGTAAGACCCTGTGAAAGCACGAGCGGCACGAGCCGCCAAGTCCCGGCCCGCTAGATGCGTGGGCCGAACGAAAGGAAACCGAGATGAGACATATACCATTCCTGCTCCGAGCCGGCGCAGCCGTCGTCGCAGTATCCGCCCTCCAGGCCGCATCCGCATCAGCCGATCCCGGCGGGACCACGCCGACTCCGACAGGGTTCAACAAATACCTGGTCTACATGGCTGAATCCAGCGCCGCTCCAGGGGAATCCACCCTCGGCATGGATCCCGCCACGGTGAACTACTTCCAAAGCCATGTGATGGGCCGGACCCCGGCGCAGATCGCGGCCGACAAGACCGCAGCGAAGGAGTTCTTCTTCGATCGCTTCGGCCTCGACTTCCGAAGCACCCAGGCGGACGCCATGGGCCAGGAGATGATCCCGGGCGCCATGTTCACCGGCTTCTATCAGAGTCCGCAAGTGAACTACCGCGCTTACACCATCTCCGGTGAATCCGTTCCGGCGAGCGGTTGGGAGGTGCGGGATGGTGGCTGGGCCGTAATGCTGACTCAGGAAACGGTGGTCCACGGCGCGTTTGGCGGGCCGGACGGAAAGACGCTGCCAGCCGGTGCGATGTTGGTCTACGGGAACTACAACATTCGAGTGGAGAAGCCCGGGAACCAATCCTCGCGACGGCCTCACCCGCAACCTGAACCGATCGTGATGCATTACCAGTCCTTCACTCCCATCGTGGCGGACGCCAACGGGAATATCGGGTTCATCTGCGACCTCTTCCACCCGGTCTGGGGAGTGGGACGCGCGCGGGGTGTGGTGCAGGGCGGCTCGATTCGCAGCGTACTCAGCTTCCCTCCCGGCCGTTCTTGATCGACGATGGCGGGGAGGCGCGTAGCCGTCTCCCCGCCAATCGGAGAACATCCTCAGTTAATTTTGAACAATTTCCCTGGCGCACACTGTACATTGAATGAATGCCGCTGGGAGAACGTGCGCGGCGAACAAACGAATGATCTTTCAAGCTCCAGATGAAGTGCTGGCCCGCCGCGCGGCGGAAGGTGAGCAGAGCTGTTTCGAGAAGCTCATTGCCCGCCACCGCGACCGGGTCTACCGCATCTGCTATCGATGCGCGGGGAACTCGGAGGATGCCGAGGACTGGGCCCAGGAGTGTTTCATACGCGGGTACACTCAGCTAGGCTATTATGACGCGTCCCGGCCGTTTGCGCCGTGGTTTTACAGGGTGGTCTCGAATGTCTGTATCAACCTGGCACATTCTAGGAACCGGTGGCGGGCAACTGTGGACCTGGGACTGCCGGACGACGGCGGCGAAGTGGCGGCTGAAGGAACCGATCCAGCGGCAGCCATCCTCTCGATCGAGACACGGCGCGCAGTGCTCGAAGCCGTCGAGTCACTGGACCCGAAACTGCGACAGGTTGTGATCTTGCGCGTGCTGGACGGTATGTCGTTCAAGGAGCTTGGTGAGACCTTCGGGGTACCGCTCGCCACAACTTCGACCTGGTTACGGCGGGCGCTGGTGCAGGTGAGACAACAACTTGCCCGGAAAGGCGTGGGGATAGGCTGATGGTAACGTGCGGCTGGGTGCAAAACCGAATACTGGCCTACTTATCCGACGAACTCGGCGTGTCCGAATCCAGCAAGTTGTACCGGCACGTCCAGAAGTGCCTCCGGTGCCAGAAGGCGATGGAACTCCTCTCCGAGACCCAGGACGTGGCAGGCGCAACCCTCATGACCAACGTCCGAGCTCCGGCAGCGATCGACGCCCGTATCATGGCGGCCATCTCCGGCCGCCGGCCGGACCCGGTGCGGCGTTTCCGCTTCTGGAACTGGTGGAGAAAATGAGCGCATCGCCGCGAAAGCTGGCCGCTCCCGAAGCCGGGTGGGAGCCGCACGGAGTTGACCCGGCAATGAGCCTCAGGAGGCAAATATGAAACGGTTCGCGATGCTCGTGTTGAGCGCGGCTATGGCCGCAGGAATAACGGGTTCGGCTTCGGCCGCGCCGAAGGACCAGCAGTCCACCCAGCGCAAGGTGGCGCAGGGTGGCACGATAAAAGCCATGCCTATGGGCGGAATGAAGGGCATGAAGGGCGGCATGGGCATGATGATGACCCCGGACGCCAGGAAGCTGCGCAAGCATGTAGATGCCGTCAAGGTTAAGGCGGCGAAGAACGGCCGATACGATTGCTGCATCGGCCCTTCGTGTGACTTCTGTGCGACGCATATGGGCTCGTGTTCCTGTGCGAAGGGCGTCGCCAGTGGGATGGGCAATTGCCGGGAGTGCAAGGGTGGCTGGGAAGCCGGTCAGGGCGATGTTCCTGGCAAGACGAAGGCAGACGTCCGCAAGATGAAGACCGTGGGAATGTGATCCCGCAGCGTGAGGGTGTCTCCCGGCGGGTCCAATCATCTACCGGGAGACCTTCATCTGCGCCAACCGCAGAGTGGTCCCGTCGGACATCTCCAGGTTTCGCCTAGCTCGTCCTTAAGATGCCGCGAAAACTGCTACCATACCCGCGGGAGCGGCATGGCTCCGCATCCCTCATCTCCACGCTAGAGAGGAAGCATCAATGCACACCCGTTTGACGCTTGCCGCCTTCGCCATGGCGGCTTTCCTGCCTTGCACCGCAGGCGCACAGGCTCCCCGCGGCGGATTCGGCGGCGGCTCCGGAAGTCCGCTTGCCGGGCTAGCAAACCCCCACGCCGGCACGGCCAAACATGAAGGCTCCTGGGATCGCTCAGGCGGCAATGCCGATATGCGTTTCATCAAGCCCGGAGAAACGCTGACCATCTTCGACGCGAAAGGCCCCGCGGTGGTCCACCGTTTCTGGGTGACCATCGCCCCGCGAACCGATACGGAAATCCTGCGACAGACCATCATCCGCATGTACTGGGACGGCGAAAAGGACCCCAGCGTGGAATGCCCCATCGGCGATTTCTTCGGGGTGGGCTTCGGGCAGCAGGTAGACTACCAGTCCATGCCGCTCAACGAAACCAGCGGCGGTTACAACTGCTACTGGCCGATGCCGTTCCACCAGTCGGCTAAATGGACCATTGAGAACCGCAGCAAGAAGAATCTGGATGCATTCTACTACAACATCGATTACACTGCCCTCGAGACGATGAACCCGAACATGAGGCATTTCCACGCTTCGTGGCGGCGCGAGAACCCCACTTCTCCCGGCAAGAACTACACGATCCTCGAGGCCGAGGGCGACGGCCATTACGTTGGTACCGCGCTCTTCATGCAGAACCGGCGGGGCCATGGTCTCGGCTTCCTCGAGGGGGACGAGATGGTTTACATCGATGGCGAAACCACGCCCAGCATCAACGGAACCGGCACTGAAGACTACTTCTCCAGCGGCTGGTACTTCGATCGAGGCACCTACTCCGCCAACTACCACGGCGTACAGATCAAAGATGAGACCCTCGGGCGCGTGAGCACCTATCGATGGCATATTGAGGACGCGATCCCGTTCCACAAGTCCATCAAGTTCACCATCGAGCACGGCACCAACAATGACCACGTGGCGGACTACTCCAGCGTTGCCTATTTCTATCAGAGTGAGCCGCACAAGGCCTACCCGCCCCTGCCTGCCAACGCAGCCGACCTGCTGCCGACCGTTCCGCCGCCCCCGATGAAGATCCAGGGCGCCATTGAAGGCGAGAACCTCGTGGGCTCGGCAAAGGCCACCGTCGGCAACGTCCTCACGCAAGAACTGACGTCGGACGCGGGCGCCTGGAGCGGCGACAACCAGCTTTGGTGGATTCCCGAACGGGCCAACGGGGTCCTGACCTTTCAGCTTCCGGTCGCCAACGCGGGCACATATGATGCGACGGCCTACCTCACGAAGGCCCACGATTATGGCATCTTCCGCGTCTCGGTGAACGGCGTCTCCATTCCCGGCGAGATCAACCTCTACCACGATGGCGTGATGCCCTCCGGTCCGATTCCCATTGGCAGTGTGAAGCTGAAAGCCGGCGACAACGAGATCAAGGTCACCAATGCCGGCAAGGACCCCCTCTCCAGCGGGTACCTCTTCGGCCTCGACTGCGTCGTGCTCAAGCCGCAGTAAGGGAGTTTCAGGTTCCGAGTTCCGGGTTTCGAGACCCGGAACCCGGAACCCTCCTCTTTGGTACCCGGGTACTTCGAGACGGTGCAAATTACCCGTTTTGGATTCGGCTTTCTGCAGGGTAATAAACGCCCAAGGCGCTTGGGGCGGGGCTGCTTCTTCTCTTAGGCTGCCTGTCTTGATTGTCGCGTCGGAATGGGGGGCCCGGATGAATCGTTTGGCGCTGTGTTCCGCTGTCGTTATTGGAGCATTTGAGCTGATGCTGGGCGGCGACGCTGCCGCCGCGACCGTCACTTCGACCGGCGCCGGATCGTCTGTATCGTCGATTGACCGCTCCGCGACGTTCGACCGGCTGGACTGGACGCACAACGGAACGCCGCTGAGCGACTACACCGAGGGCCTCCTCTTCATCGGCACTGATGGTGACAGCACCGTCGGATGGGGGCCAAGCGTCATACCCCCGTTTAATCCGTTCCATCTGCCGATGGACCCGGCTACCCAGGCCTTCTTTTTCCCTGACTTCGGTAACACGACCCAGGCCACTATTCGCACCACCGACCAGAAGCGGATCTACGCCATTGAGTTCCTGTACGGCAATGGTTGGACCACCGGCGACATCTACGGAGTCCCGTGGGGCGATAACCTCGGCTGGCTCGTGTGGGAGACGCTGCGGGGGACCGCCGTTGTGTCTTCGGGGCAGATCGGGCCTAACCCTTCTCTACCGGTCGGGACGATCGTCGGCTGGTATGATCCCGAAGGTTTCGATGAGCTGCACGTGAAGTGCGTGGTAGAGAACCCCACCCCTCCGAATTTCCAGGAACTCGCCCTCGATGATGTCCATGTTCAGTTGACAGCCGTGGGGGCGTATTCCGCGGCAGACGCCGTGCGTGCGCTGGAGGTCGCGCTCGGCTTCAACGTGGCGACGCCCGTTGATATGGCGCGTCTCAACGTGACGGGCGGCCCGTCCATCGAAATGGACGACGCAGTGTGGATTCTCCGAAAGACGCACGGCCTGTGAGAGTATTGAGTTTCGAGTTCCAAGTTCCGGGTCTCGAAACCCGGAACTCAAAACTCAATACTCAAAACCTGTCACCCGTCGTCCAGCCTACGCCTGGCTGGCCGCGAGCGCCTGGTCCAGGTCGGCGATAATGTCGTCCACGTTTTCCAGACCGACGGACAGGCGAACGTAATCGGCGGAAACGCCGGAGTTCTTCTGTTCCTCGGGCGTCAACTGCTGGTGAGTTGTGGACGCCGGGTGGATGATCAGGCTTTTCGCATCGCCGATGTTCGCCAGGTGTGAGAACAGCTTCACGTTGTCGATGAGTTTGGCGCCGGCCTCACTGCCACCCTTAATGCCGAATCCGATGATCCCGCCGAAGCCGTCTTTCAGGAACTGCGTCGCGCGGGCGTGGTCCCTGTGGCTGGCCAGCCCGGGGTAGTTTACCCAGGCTACGCTCGGGTGCTTCTCCAGCCACTCCGCAACCTTCAACGCGTTGGCGCAGTGCTGGCGTATGCGGAGCGGCAGCGTCTCGAGACCCTGCAGGAAATAGAAGGCGTTCTGCGGCGCCAGCGTGGGACCGATGTCTCGAAGCAATTGAACGCGCGTCTTCAGGATGTACGCGATGCCGGGTACCACCGCCTTGTCGTGATTGCCGAAGGCCGCCCAGTAGGAGACTCCGTGGTAAGACGGGTCGGGTTCCGTGATCTCGGGGAATTTGCCGTTGTCCCACGGGAAGGCGCCCAGGTCCACGATCGCGCCGCCGATGCTGGTGCCGTGCCCGCCGATGTATTTGGTGAGGCTGTACACGATGATGTCCGCGCCAAGTTCCTTCAGGCGCAGGATCGGCGGCGGCGCCACGGTGTTGTCCACAACCAGCGGAATGCCGTGTTTGTGCGCGATCTCGGAGATCGCCGGGAAATCATCCACATTGTTGGCCGGATTGCCCAGCGATTCCGTGTAGAGCAGGCGCGTGTTCTCATCGATCGCCTTCTCGAAATTGGCCGGATCCGACGAATCGACGAACCGGACATCGATGCCCAGGCGCGCCAGCGTGTAGTGGAAAAGGTTGTAAGTTCCGCCGTAGATATTGCTCCCGGAAACGATGTTCTGCCCGGCGCTGGTGATGTTCAGGACCGCCAGTGTTATCGCTGCCTGCCCCGAGGAAAGCGCCAGCGCGCCTGTACCGCCATCCAACGCGGCCAGGCGTTTCTCCAACACGTCGGTCGTAGGGTTCATAATGCGGCTGTAGATATTGCCGAAAGCGCGCAACCCGAAGAGGTCGGCCGCATGCTGAGACGAATCGAATACGTACGATGCCGTCTGGTAGATCGGCACGGCGCGCGCGTTGGTGGCCGGGTCAACAACCTGGCCGGCGTGAAGGGCGAGGGTTTCCACCCCCTGGTTCTGAGTGCTCATATCTTGTATGTTCCTTTTCCCTAGTGTGGCGCCGGCCCCCGCGTCTGTCGCGCGGCGCCAGCCTCCGTGCCGGCCTACCGGCTTGAAACTGCCGCCTTAAGCGCGGCGTCCAGATCGTCAATGAGATCGTCCGAATCCTCGATGCCGACGGACAGCCGCAGTGTTCCGTCGGTGATGCCCCGGCGCTCGCGCTCCTCGCGGGCGACCGAGGCGTGGGTCATTTCCGAGGGGTAACAGCAGAGGGATTCGACGCCGCCCAGGCTCTCCGCAAAGGCGAAGACCTTCAGGCTGCTCGCAAACGCCTCCACCGCCGGGCGGCCGCCCTTGATGGCGAACGATACCATTCCGCCGAAGCCGTCCATCTGGCGTTTCGCAAGCTCGTGCTGAGGGTGAGCCGGCAGCCCGGGGTAGTGGACGGCATCCACCTGCGGGTGGGTTTGCAGGAATTCAGCGATCCGCTGGGCGTTCTGGCCATGCTGCCGCATACGCAGCTGCAGCGTCTTGACGCCGCGCAGCGTGAGCCAGGCGTCGAACGGCCCCGGGACCGCGCCCGCGGCGTTCTGGTAAAACTGGATATCACGGTGCAGGACCGCGTCGTTCACCACCACCGCGCCGCCGATGACATCGGAGTGGCCGCCGATGTACTTTGTGGTGCTGTGCACGACGATGTCCGCTCCCAGGGCGAGGGGTCGCTGCAGGGCTGGTGTAGCGAACGTGTTGTCCACGGCCAGAGGCACGCTGTGCGCGCGGGCGATAGCGGCAACCGCGGCGATATCGACGAGTTGCAGCAGCGGGTTCGTGGGCGATTCGATCCATATCAGTTTCGTGGCGGGCGTCAGCGGCGCCTCGAAATTGGCGGGGATCGCCCCGTCCACGTAGGAAAAGCTGACGCCCTGCGGCGTCAGAACTTTTTCGAAGAGACGGTAAGTCCCCCCGTAGATGTCCGCGGCGGAGACTACGTGGTCTCCCGGACGTAGAATCGAGAGAACAGCGGTCTCGGCCGCAAGCCCTGACGCGAACGCGAGGCCGTTCCCCCCACCCTCCAGGGAGGCGATGCATTCCTCCAGGGCGGCCCGCGTCGGGTTTCCCGAGCGCGAATACTCGTAGCCCTTGTGCTTGTGAACCCCCGCCTGCGTGTACGTGGACGTCTGATAGATGGGAACAATAGTGGCTCCGGTGGATTCGTCCGCCGCCTGCCCCGCGTGTATAGCCTTCGTTGCGAATTTCATGCCGCTGCCTCCCGGAATACAATGACCCGAATCCGACAATCGCCCTGGTTGACGTCGGCGCAATCCCTGGGGGACGCGTCGCCGACCGCTCTGGTTAAGTAATATGATAAAGTAACTCAGGTATATTGTCAAGGATTCAGATTTGATTTTTCGCCGCCGTGCGCCCTGCCCCGTCGGCGATTTGGCTCCCATGTGGAGTGTGACGTATCCTTGGTCGTAGCGAAGAGTATATCCACTATGAAGCCCGTACACACATATATCGAACTGGTGCAGTGCCCGCAGTGCCGGGACACGTTCATGGCGCTGGGGGATGATTGCTGCTGGCGGTGCGCCCCCGAAGGGCCGCCGCCCACCCACGCTGAGCTTGCCGCTGCCCGTCTCAATCGGGTGGGCGCCGAGATCGCGGAAGGCTCTCCGGGGAGCCTCGCCGGCCTGGGTTTCGCGCCCCTTGGATCGGCGCCGGTCGTCTTCGGCCCTCCGCAACCGCTGCGCGTCCCGACTCCACCCGGTGATGAGCCTGAACGGTTGCCGCGCGCTGAACCTTCCGACCCCTTGGCGATCCCTCGCTGGGCGGCCGTCATCGGATGGTTGCTGCTGATGATACACGCCGTCCAGGTAATCCTTCGCCAACACCCGCTCATCGGACCGAAGTAGGGGCAGACTCAGTGCCAACCTCAGACACCGGAATCACCATCCGGCTCGCATCTCTCGCCGATGCCTTTGGGATCGCACGCGTCCACGTCTCTTCGTGGCGCTCGACCTACCGTGGCATCGTGCCTGAGGCGGTCCTGGACGGGCTTAGTGTGGAAGACCGCTCGGTGCGCTGGACGCAGAACCTGGCCCAGGACGTGGACAAGGGCTGGTTCACGCTCGTGGCAGAGGACGCCGGCCGCGTTGTCGGCTTCGCCAGCGCCGGGCCGGAACGAAGCGAAGACCCGGTGTTCACTGGAGAGCTTGGGGCCCTCTATCTCCTCGCGACGCACCAGCGCCTTGGCCTCGGGCGGCGCCTCGTATCGGAGGCTGCGCGCCGGTTGCGCGAAGCCGGGATGGACTCGATGCTGATCTGGGTTCTCCGCGACAACCCGTCGCGCGGTTTCTACGAGGCGCTTGGCGGCCAGTACGTCCGCCGACGGGTGCTCGCCATTGGCGGCGTGGACCTCGTCGAAGTGGCGTACGGGTGGAAGGACACGGCGGTGGTGCGGTGACAATCGCCCTCGAGGGGCACCGACGGCCGGTATTGAGGCGCCGCTGTGAATCACGGTACCCCACAACACCGCTCGATGTGCTCGATGGCCCTGAGGTCCGCATCGCGAATTCGGCGGATCGCGTCCGCGTAGGCCAGGCGGGTGGTGCGGTCGGCGACGCTTCTGGTCGTCGCCTCGCTGAAGTCCTCCGGCAAGACCGAACGCGCCTCGTCGCGCGCGGCGGCTGTGGACTCGTAGCAGGAGGCGGCGGCGAGGGCTTCGCCCGCCATGTCCGGTTCGTCGGAGGCAACCTGGTGGAGGAAGGGAATGGCGGCGCGGCGGTCATCGACCATCATCATATCGCAGAGCAGGCAGAGGTATCGGAAACCGAGGGTTTCCATGTCCCCGGGCGGGTACAGGCTGTCATCGAGGAGATCGTCCACCAGCGCATCGTAGCCCTCGAGGCCGCGCACCCAGTCGTCAGCCCGCGGGTATCGCACCAGCTCAACCGCCCAGCGAAGGGTATCGAGGATCATCTCCCGGCGTGGTGGCGGGGCGACGGCCTCTCCAATCAGGATGAAGCCGCGTGTGTTGGCATGCCATTGCGACTTGCGAAAGTAGCCGGACTCGTCGGCGGGCTCGTTGTGGTCGACAGGGATGTCCTGGTACGTGCTCCAGCCCATCAGCACTTCGCCGCCACAATCGTAGCCGGTGATGAGGCTGTAGTCGGCCGGGCCGACAACGCCGGACGCGATGACGGGCACACCCCGGTCGATGCTCTCCGTGATGGAGGCCGCATCGCGTTTGGCATCGCCGCACTGGACCCACGTGTACGGTCGGCCCACCATACGGAAGGCGCGGTCTGTGGGAGCACGAGGATCGGTGGTAATGCTGTCGACGCTGTAGTTCCCGGGGTTCCAGTGGTCCGGCGAGAGCGTGAATCGGAACGCGGCGCCGCAGGCCGCCATCACATCGTGGTACGGCACCGTCTGGCCAAGGCAGTCCAGGGCGGAGACCAGGCACGAGGCAAACTCACACATCTGGCCGGTGTCCCACGTCACGCGCGGGGCGCCCTCGATGAAGACCCTCCCGCCGTCGCGCCGTATTTCCCGTGTTGGCATGATATCCTCCTCACCCAACGAGCGTTCCCCGGCATGGTGAACTGCATTGAGGCCCGGCGGCAAGCAGAACGGAAGCAACATCACCCGGTTATGAACACGCGAATCCGCGCCAATGCTTCTTCGACCCCGCGCCGGGCGGTCTCAGTGAGGCCTTCGCGGAATCCCATGTCTTCGGCCGCAACGGTGACATACCACGCGGGCGGGCACTTCCCAAAAACGACCTGGGCCAGGCCGAGGAGCCTGGCCGGATCGCCCGAGTGAGCCGAAGATGCCGTGGGGTCCATCGGGTCCACTTCGGCTACGGTCACTTCCCCGGGGCTGCCCGGTGACGCGGCATCGGCAAAGATCACCAGACCGGCTTCCGAGATGTCTTCCGCGAGTTCCGGCGTGAGTTGATGACAGGCGATGACGCGGACGTCCGGGAGGTTCCACGCGTCAACGGCCTCCGCAATGATGATGCCGATAGCATCGTCGCCGCGAAGGCCGTTGCCGTAACCAATCAGGAGAACAGGATTCAGGATTCGGGATTCAGGATTCAGCCCAGCCACGGTAGGTCCGGCGTCTCGCCGGACAACTGGATCCTGAATCCTGAACCCTGAATCCTCGCTCACTAACTCCTATCCTCGCGTGATCGAGTCCGCCACGGTGCCGTCCGGGTTTACCAGCGTGATGATCATCGGCATCTGGCCGGCGGCGTGGGTGGAGCACGAGAGGCACGGATCGTAGCACCGGATCACCGCTTCTACGCGGTTCAGCATCCCCTCGTGGAGGTTCTTGCCATCCACGAAGCGCTGAGCGACCTGCAGGACGCCCTTGTTCATCGCCAGGTTGTTGTGACCGGTGGCGATGATGAGGTTGGCCTTGGTGATCAGGCCGTCGTCGTCGATTTCGTAGTCGTGGATCAGCGTGCCGCGCGGGGCTTCGGAAACGCCGATGCCGTGGCTGGCGTTCGGCGCGGCCTTAGCGCGAACGTGCGTATTCAGGATGTCCGTCTGGGTGAGCAACTCCTCGATCTTCTCCAGCGCGTAGAGGATCTCGATGAGGCGCGCGGTGTGGTAGTGGAACGAGCTCAGGATCGAGCCCGAAGCCATTGCACGGAACTCGTGGAGAGCGGCGTCCGCTTCCGGCGTGCCGCACTTGTCCACGGTGTTCAATCGGGCAAGCGGGCCGACGCGGTAGAGACCGTACGGGTAGCCCAGCGGCTTGTAGTACGGCATCTTCAGGTAGGTCCACTCCTCGGCGGCTTCCCCGATGATGTCCGCATAGTCCGCGGGGGCGACGCCGTCCGCAACGATCTTGCGGTCCGAGTCCACCACGCGGAACTTGCCGTCGTAATGCTCCAGTTCGCCCTCTTTGCCCACGATGCTCATAAACAGCGACGGGAAGTTGGCGAAAGAGTCCAGTTCGTCGGCGAACTTGGGCGCGGTGCGGCGGAACAGGTCCAGCGCCAGGCGTGTGGTGTCCTTGGCTTCCGGCAGTCCGGCGAGGATGCGATCGCGTTCCTCAACGGTCAGCGGGTCGTTGACGCCGCCGGGGACGATCCACGCCGGGTGGATTTTGCGGCCGCCCAGCGTTTCGATGATCTCCTGGCCGTATTTGCGCAGGCGGATGCCGGCCAGCGCCAGGTCCGGGAACTTCTCGGCGAGGCCGAAGACGTTTCGGGTGGCGGGGTCGGAATCCATTCCCAACAGGAAGTCCGGCGAGGAGAGGTGGAAGAACGACAGCGCGTGGCTTTGCGTGATCTGTCCAAGGTTCATCAAGCGGCGCAGATTGGCGCCGGTTTCCGGTACCTTCACCGCCAGCAGGCCGTCGCAGGCCTTGGCGGAGGCTACCAGGTGACTCACCGGGCAGATTCCGCATATCCTCGCCATCAGGGAGGGCATTTCGTAGAAGGGGCGGCCCTCGGCGAATTTTTCGAAACCGCGTACTTGCGTTACGTGGAACCTGGCGTCCGATACGCGTCCATCGTCACCCAGGGTCAGCGTAATTTTCGCGTGACCCTCAATGCGGGTGACGGGGTCTATGGTTATTGTTTGTGCCATTATTTTCCTTCCGTCATCCGAACTTGGGCGCCGGCGCGTCTTCGCGCTTCTGGCCGGCCAGCAGGTTGCTGATCGTATCGAAGATCAGGTCCGCGGGCGGCGGGCACCCCGGCACGTAGACGTCCACGTTCACGAACTCGTGGATCGGTCTTGATTTCCTCAGCAGCGTGGGAACGGGTCCGCCGCCCAGCGGGATGACCCCGTCGCCGTAGATGGCGTGGAGCATCCTGTTCGGTTCGAACTGGTTTCGCATGCTGGGCACGTTTGACGTTACGCTGCAATCGCCCAGCGCCACCAGGATTTTGGAGCGCTCGCGGATTTTGAGGATCTTCTCCTCATCTTCGTCGCTGCTCACAGCGCCTTCCACCAGGGCGACGTCAACGTTCTCCGGGAACTCCTTCACGTCCGCGATGGGACTGTGGACCAACTGGATGAGCGGCGCGATGTCCAGCAGGCGCTCGTCCAAGTCCAGAAAGGACATATGGCAACCGGAGCAGCCATCCAGCCACACCGTTGCAACACGGGTTTTGCTCACTTCTTCCCCTCCCGCATTTGCGTCAGGTAAGGCAGGAATGCCTTGCGTTTCACCATTTCACCCACGGACCGGCCCTTTTCGAAGAGCGCGCCGGTGGGGCATACGTTCACGCACTTGCCGCAGCTAGTACACGACTCGGATTTGCCCCATGGCTCGTTCATGTCCGTGATGACCTTGGCGTCTATGCCGCGGCCCATGACGTCCCACGTGTGCGCGCCTTCGATTTCGTCACAAGCGCGCACGCATCGGGTGCAGAGGATGCAGCGGTTGTGGTCCAGCACGAAGCGTTCGTGCGAGGCGTCCACCGGCAGCGTCGGGTAGCGGTATGGCACCCGCATGTGGTCCACGCCGAGCCGCATGGCCATGGCCTGCAGTTCGCAGTGACCGTTGGACACGCAGACGGAGCAGATGTGATTGCGCTCGCTGAACATCAGCTCCACGATCGTCATGCGATAGTGCAGCAGACGCTCTGAGTCGGTGGTCACGCTCATGCCTTCGCTCACTTTCGTGACGCAGGCGGGCAGGAGCTTCGGGATCCCTTTGACCTCGACCATGCAGAGGCGGCACGCGCCTACGTCGCAGAGGCCTTCGAGGTGGCAAAGGGTCGGTATTTTAACGTTCGCTTCCTTCGCGGCATCGAGGATGGTATAGTCCTCGCGCGCGCTGACGTCTCGACCGTCAATCGTCAGGGTTATGACTTTGGCAGGCATCAGGCCACCTCCGCGTGGATTTTACTGGGCGATTTCATTTTGCAGACGCCGGCCGGGCACACGTGATCCCTGATGTGCGCGAGGTACTCGTCGCGGAAATAGCGCAGCGTGCTGAGAACGGGATTCGGGGAAGTCTGGCCAAGGCCGCAGAGGCTAGAGAAGCGCACGACTTCGCAGAGTTCCTCCAGGAGGTCGAGGTCCTTCATAGACGCCCGGCCCTGGGTGATCTTTTCCAGGAGTTCGTGCATCTGCATGGTACCGACCCGGCAGGGTACGCACTTTCCACAGGATTCCGTCATACAGAACTCCATGAAGTAGCGCGCCACGTCCACCATGCACGAGGTCTCGTCCATCACGATCATGCCGCCGGACCCCATAATCGAGCCCGCCTGCGCCAATGATTCGTAGGTGACAGCCATGTCCAGGAACTGTTCCGGGATACAGCCGCCGGAGGGTCCGCCCGTTTGAACGGCCTTGAATTTGCGGCCGTCCGGAATTCCCCCGCCGATATCGAAGATGATGTCGCGGAGGACGGTGCCCATCGGCACTTCGATGAGTCCGGTGTTCTGCACCCGTCCGGCCAGCGCGAAGACCTTGGTGCCCTTGCTCTTCTCGGTGCCGATTCCGGAGAACCACTCGCCGCCGTTACGTATGATGGGCGCCACGTTGGCGAAGGTCTCCACGTTATTGATGAGCGTGGGGCAGTCCCAGAGGCCGGACGCCGCCGGGAACGGCGGGCGGGGCCGCGGGCTGCCGCGGTTGCCTTCGATGCTGGAGATGAGCGCGGTTTCCTCGCCGCACACGAATGCGCCGGCGCCGAGGCGGATATCAACCGTGAAGCGGAACGAGGACCCGCAGATGTTGCTGCCCAGGAACCCCGCGCGCTCCGCCTGGCGGATCGCGTTCTTCAGGCGCTTGACCGCCAGCGGGTACTCCGCGCGGCAGTAAACGTAACCGCTGTCCGCGCCGACGGCGTAGCCGGCGATGGCCATGCCCTCGAGGACGCGGAACGGATCGCTTTCGAGGACGCTGCGGTCCATGAACGCGCCGGGGTCGCCCTCGTCCGCGTTGCAGATTACGTACTTGCGGGCGCCATCGGCCTTGGCCACGGTGCCCCATTTGAGGCCCGAGGGATAGCCGCCGCCTCCACGGCCCCGGAGGCCGCTGGTGACCATCTCGGAGATGACCTCGGACGGCTCCATTTCGCCAACCGCCTTGGCCAGGGCGTCATAGCCGCCCACCGCCGTGTAATCGTCCAGTTTGTCCGGGTCGACTTCACCGGAGTTCTCGAGGACGATCTTCACCTGTCGGGTGAAGAAGGACTGCTCGGCGTCACACTCAAGGCGCTTGACCGGCTTCTTGCCGATGCTTTCCACGATCTCGCCGGCGTCTTCCGGCACCATCGCCTGGTAGAGGATCCCGTCCGGGCTCACCCGGAGGAGCGGACCCGCCATGCAAAGGCCGAGACAGCCGACGCCGCGCACCGCAACCCGTTCCGCGAGACCGCGGGCGTCTATTTCCTTCTCCAGTGCTTCCTTTACGAGGTCGCCCTGGCAGGAGAGACAGCCGGCGGCGACGCAGATGTCCAGTGTTGTCTGGGCCTGCGTTCCGTTAGTGGTTTCTTCAGGCATTTGCCACCTCCGCTCCCGGCGATTCGAGCCAGTTCGTGATGCGTGCCTTCATATCGTTGTCGCCGATCCGTCCGACGACCTCGCCGTCCATCACAACGGCGGGAGCGAGTCCGCAGGAGCCGAGGCAGCGGGCGCTGAGCAGCGACAGCTTGCCGTCTGCCGTGGTCTCGCCGGTGGAGATTCCGGCAACTTCGTTCACCGCGGCAACGAGTGTCGGCGCGCCCTTGATGTAGCAGGCGGTGCCCATGCAAACAACGCATGTGTGCTCGCCCTGCGGCTTCAGCGTGAAGAAATGGTAGAACGTCGCCACGCCGTACACTTTGCTGAGCGGAACGCCCAGAGCGTGGGCTACCTGCTTCAGCGAGTCGTCATCCAGGTATCCATAGACTTCCTGAACGGTGTGCAGCGTCTCAATGAGGGCTTGCGACGAATGGCCGTGGCGGCGCATGGTAGCGCTTACGAGTTTCCACCGGCGGTCGTCGGAACCAGGCGCGCCTGGGGGCGCGGGGCCGGCTTTGCTTCCCTGAACCGTGGTTTGATCGCTTTGCATCAACAGAGGTCCTTTCGGTTGATATAGGAGTGCCCCGAGCCTGCGGGGTGCGTTTCAGCAGACGACCGGGGCGATGCGAGATCGCCGACCGCGAGCGAACCGTCGGGACGCCCGGCCGACCCCGATCGCAGACACGATTCCACGGAGTCAACGGAGTCCAGCGGGCCGCACAGCCCCGGCACCAGCGTCAAAGGTTTATTCGTTCTGATTATCAATCTGGTCACCTGCCTCGTCATTTCGGAATCTGCATGATTAGTCTCGTCATCTATGATGCCGAAGGTCAAGTCCTGGCGTGTTTATTAAACGGCGCGCCAACATGCGCGCGGTCATCGCGCGGGGAGACCTTGGTCATAGCGAGGGCTTATGAATGCTTTGCCGGGAATCCCATTTCCTCAGCGTAGACGTCCTGAAAGCCCGGTTCTTCGCTGAGTGAAATGTGTTTTACCCGGCCGAGGAGGTCCGCGAAATCGGGGTCGTGCGACCCATCCATGCAGAGCGCGATTTTAGCGCCGAGGAGGGCGCTGTTGCCTACCGGGGCGACCTGCTCCTTCGTGAACTTCAGCAGGCCGATGCGCTGCGCGCTGGCGCGGCTGATGTAATTGCCGAACGCGCCCGCCAGGTAGACCCGCTTGACGTCGCCCAATCCGGCGCCCCATCGGTTCAACAACAACCGGATGCCGGCGGCGATGGCGCCTTTCGCCAGTTGCAGTTCGCGGATATCCGTCTGCGTGATGCGGATGGGCTCGCAGATGCTCATGTCCGCCTCGCCGTTCCAGAGGCGTCCGCCGGGTTTGATGCGCTGCTGGTCGAGGCCAACGGCCACCGCGTCCACCAGCCCGCTTCCGCAGATGCCCGTCGGTTCGACGCCCCCCAGAACCTCGCATTCCATCCGGCCATCCGATCCGGTGACCTTCCAGATGGCGCCGCTTGAAGCGCGCATCCCGCTGGAGATACGCGCCCCCTCGAACGCCGGGCCCGCCGCGGTGGAGGCGCAAAGCAGCCCCTCGCGGTTGCCCAGCACGATCTCACCATTCGTCCCCAGGTCTACCAGCGCGACGAGGTCCTCGCTCAGGTGCACGCCGGTCGCCAGCAGGCCGGCGAGGATGTCGCTGCCGACGAACCCGCCGAGGCAGGGAAGAAAACGGACCTCCGGCTCGCCGATCCCGTCCCAGCCGAGTTCTTCGGCGGTCAGGATCTGCAGGCCGTCATCAACCGGCTCAAACGGCGTATGGGACAGCGGCTCCAAGGTGATGCTGCAAAACAGGTGATGCATCACCGTGTTGCCGACCAGCGCGACGGCGGCGATCCGTTCGCCGTCCTTCTCCGCGACGTGCAGCAACTGGTGGATGAGTTTCCCGATGGCGCCGCGAATCAGCGTCTGAAGGTGCTCCTGGCCGGGCGGGGTCATGGAGAACTCAACGCGGCTCATGACATCGCCCCCATGGTGCGCCTGCGGGTTGAGCGCGGTGCGGACCGCCAGCACCCGCCCGGTTTCCAGGTCGAGTAGTTGCGCCACGAGGGTGGTGGTGCCCAGGTCTACGGCAACGCCCAAGCCGGGCCGCGGTGTAAACGAGAACGAGGAGTCGTCCACCAGGACCGGCACATCCCACTGCCGCAGTTCGATCGTCGCGTCGCTTTCGACCGTACATTGGCAGGAGAGCCGCCAACCGTCGGCGAGTTCCGCGGGGCTGAGGTGTTCACGCTGGGCGTCGTTGACGGCGAAATTCCCCTTGACGACACGCAGGCGGCAGCCGCGACAGCGTCCCTGCCCGCCGCAGGGGAATTCCACGCCCTGATCGAACAGGATGTCACGTAATTGCGTTCCCGCCGAAGCGGTGAGTTCCACCCCGATGGGTTGCAGCAGGATGCGATATGTGGTTTCTGGAGGCAATTGAGGTTGATTTCCTTCACGGTCGGTCGGGCTTCTGTGCCCGACACCGGAGCGCGGGCGCCTCGCCCGCATCCCAAATTGGTAAGTCGGGCCTCCGTGCCCGACACCTTCCCGTCGGGCACGGACGCGCGGCCGTTGATATTGTGTCGGGCACGGAGGCCCGACCTACCGATGCCAGATGTCGGCGGGGACGCCGACACTACCGATGGTGGCACGGAGGCCCGACCTACCGATGTCAGATGTCGGCGGGGACGCCGACACTACCGATGGGGGCACGGATGCCCGACCTACCGACACGGTGCCTGGCACGGAGGCCCGCCCCACCGATGCCAGATGTCGGCGGGGACGCCGACACTACCTAGAGGTCATCGGGGGCGTGGGTTTGGGCGTATCGGGCGAGCGCCAACAGGTTTTCGGGGGCGGTATCACGTGTCACCTCGCAGCCGGCGCCGACGATGAATCGCGGTCCGGCTTCTCGATGGCACGCGGCGATGGCGGCGGTGACGGAGTCTGGCGTTCCGTCGCGCAGTGTCCTGACGGGGTCGATATTTCCTAGCAGAATCTGATCCGGTCCCATCGCCTCCCGGGCTTTCGCGAGAGGCACCAAGTAGTCGATATCCACGATCTCGCAGCCGAGGCGGCCCATGCCTTCCAGCATCTTGCCGGTGTTGCCGCAGATGTGCAGGCGGACCGGCACGCCGAGGGCGTGGATCCCGTCCACGAGTTGTTTCTCGAACGGCCACACGAACTCGTTGTACACCGCCGGGCCAACGAGGCTGGCGGCGGCGTCCCCTATCCCGATAGCGTCCGCGCCCGCCTCCACCTGGACCGCTGCGAAGCGCAGTTCCATCTCAATGATAGTGGCGAAGAGTTGGCGAACGAAATCCGGATCATCGTAGAAATCCGTCATGACGGTGTTGATTCCACGCAGATCCGCGCCTTCGGCGCAAGGCCCTTCGACCCAGCCCTCGATCCACTTCTCCGAACCCACGCGCTTCCTGTAAGCCTTCAGGGCGTTGACGCGGTTGTGCATGCGGCCAGGCTTCCGGGCGTCCGGATGGCGGAACGATGCCAGGGCTTCACGGTGCGACAGCAGGGTATCCGTTTCATCGATTGCGGGAGGCTGGTTCGGGTAGAACTTGATGGTGGCGCCGCAATCGAAGGCTTCGGCGGCCGGGTCGGACATGACATTGACGTGGTCGATGCCGAAATCCTTCGAGACTTCCAACTGGCCGGCGACCATCACCTCGTGGTTGATGGAGTATTGGAGGAACGGAACCGAAATCCGGTCCGCGGCGAACATCATGGTGATCGGCATGCAAGCGAGGTGATCGACCGGTTGGCCGGCCAGCATAGCTTTGACACGCTCTCGGCTGGTCAATGTCCGTCTCCTTTGGCTCAGTGAACGGGGCCGCGCATGGCGCCTTCGGGGATGGGCTTCATCACGCCGTCCCAGTTCCAATCATCGCACTCGATGGCGCCTACCGGGCAGGCTTCCTCGCAGAAGGTCCGCCCGTCGAATCCGGAGCATTCCTGACACAGGCGCGGGTCGACGATGTAGACCGCCTCAATCTCGTAGATTCCGCCGTTCGGGCAGTTCGTCCTGCAGGCGTCACACTGGATACAAAGATCCTGATTGATCCGTTTGGCCATGGGGTTGCCTCCTGGCTCTCCGCGCGGGTCCGGCCGTCCGAGCATTTCCGGACATGGTCGACCCCAATATCAGGGTCGGCCCGGAGGGGCTCAACCGACCAGGGGAAAATGGTAACACCGCAGGTAGCCCGGGTACCGTGTTCACGCTTGGGCGCCATCGGTCCGGCGGATGATTTACCATGTCCGGCACATCAATTCCGGTGAAATCATACCGGGATGGCTCGAGATGGAGGGTGGGGACCGGTCTGAAAAACGGGGCTTGCCGTTCCGCGTTCGGCGTCGGCGTCCGCCCGCTATATCGGTTTATACCCTTCGGCCATGTTCCGTGCCACAATGGAGCGTAACGCTCTGTTGCTGCCGGGTTTACACCGCACCCAGCGCCCATCACCATCATGCTCAAACCGCGCATCTGCATTCTGGCGCTCGCCGCAATCGCCGCGACCGGTTGTTCGGGCCGGCCGGAGGGGCGCGGCGGTGTGACCGTTGAGGTGTGGAGCGGGTGGACCGGCCAGGAGGCCGTTTCGTTCCAGAGACTCTGCGACGAGTTCAACAGATCGCACCCCGGCGTGCGGATCCACAACCGCGGCGGCGTGACGGACAACAGCATGGTGATCCGCGCGATCACCGCCGGCGTGCCGCCGGACTGCTTCACGATCTGGAACGCGGGGGACGTGGGGCCACTGGCCGCTTACGGCGCCATCAGCAACCTGGATGCCCAGTACAAGGCGTCCGGGCTGAAGGAAGAGGACCTCGTGCCGGGCGCGGTGGATCAATGCAAGTATCGGGGGCACTTCATCGGCGTGCCGCTGTTGATGGACACCAACGCGCTGTTCTGGAACAAGGATGCGTTTCGGGAAGCGGGGCTGGATCCCGAACGCCCTCCGAGGACCATGGCCGAACTCAAGGATTACGCGGTGCGGCTGACGCTGAAAGACAGGAGCGGCGACATCCGGCGCCTGGGGCTTATGCTGCCGGACACGACGCTGCTCTGCTGGGTGTTTGGCGGCGATTTTGTCGATTCCAGCGGGCGGCCGACCGCGGACACGCCGGCCAACATCAGGGCATTCAAGTTCTACAAGGCTCTGGTGGATGGTATGGGCGGGCGCGAGCGCGTTGAAGCGTTTGGGTCGGGCTTCGGTGTGGTGCAGGGGCCGAACCACCCGTTCTTTGTCGGCAAGGTGGCGATGATGGTGAACGGCGAGTGGATCCCGTCCTGGATCGAGAGATACGCGCCCAGGCTGCACTACGGTGTGGCGCCGGTGCCGTACGAGGCGTCGCGGCCCGATTTGAAGGGCACGACCCTCATCGGCGTGAACCTGCTGGCCATACCGACCGAGGCGAAGCACCCGGGCGAGGCATGGGAGTTTCTGAGATGGCTGCAGAGGCCGGAGGTGCAGTTGGAGTTTGCCCAGGCGTTGAACAACGTACCCAACACGCGATCCGCCCTCCGGATGCGGCGCCTGACCACCGGTTCGGAGGCGCGCCGGAACTATGGTAAATTCTGGCAGATCGCGCAGAACGTTCACGCCCGGGGATTTCCGGTATCGCCGGTCGGCCAGTTGTATCAGGACGAACTGGGCCGGGCGACCGAGTTCGTGATGTTCGGCACGAAAACGCCGGAAGCCGCCCTGGCGGATTTGCAGGCCAAGGTTGAGAAGGAACTGAAGGCCCAGCGAAAAGGAAACGAGGAAATAGCGAACTGAGGAAACTGGGAAATGAGGAAATGTCCGTGCCATTTCCTCGTTTCCATCACACGTAGAGGAGATGACAATGGCAAACAAGCAATCCAGGCGCGAGTTTTTGCAGTCCTCGGCTCTGGCCGCGGCAGGGATCGCGCTCGTCGGCTCGCCGGCTCTGGCGCGGGCGAAGAAGCGCTCGCCGAACGAGAAATTGAACATCGCGTGCATCGGCGTCGGCAACCAGGGGCACTTCAGCGTCGAAAACGTGAAGGACGAGAACGTGGTCGCGCTCTGCGACGTGGATGACACCATCCTCGCGAACGTGGCGAAGGAGTTCCCCAGGGCCGCGACGTACAACGATTTCCGCAAATTGCTGGAGCGGAAGGATATCGATGCCGTCACCATCGGCACGCCGGACCATACGCACGCCATCGCCACGATGTGGGCGCTGAAATCCGGACGCCACGTGTATTGTGAGAAGCCGTTGACGCACACGATCGCCGAATGTCGACTGGTATCGGAGACCGCGAAGCGCCACAAGCGCGTCACGCAGATGGGCATCCAGATCCACGCCGGGGACAACTACCGGCGCGTGGTGGAAATCGTGAAGAGCGGCGCCATCGGCAAGGTCAGCCTCGTCCACGTGTGGGTGAACCGCGTGTGGGACGGCGACGCCATGCCCACGGAGTTCCCGCCGGTGCCGGCGAGCATGCACTGGGACCTGTGGCTTGGCCCCGCCGCGGAACGCCCCTATCACCCCGTGTGGGGTCCGGTGAACTGGCGCGGTTGGTGGGATTTCGGCGGGGGCGCCTATGGAGACATGGCGTGCCACCATATGGACCTCTCGCACTGGGCGCTGGACCTGCGCGCGCCGCTGACCGTGGAGGCGGAGGGTCCCGCCGTGGACGCTCAGCGCTGCCCGACCTGGACGAGCGCGAAATACGAATACCCGGCGCGCGGCGAGAACCCGCCTGTGACGCTGAATTGGTACAACGGCCCAACGCGGCCCAAAGCGTTCGATGAGGCCGGCAGCCCCAAGGACTGGGGCAACACCCTGTTCGTCGGTGACAAGGGCATGCTTCTGGCCGATTACGGCCAGTGGAAACTCCTGCCCGAGAAGGATTTCGAGGGGTTCGAACCGCCAAAGCCGACCATCCCGAACAGCATCGGCCACCACAAGGAGTGGATCGAGGCGTGCAAGACCGGCGGGCCAACCACGTGCAACTTCGATTACAGCGGCGCACTGACCGAAGCCGTATTGCTGGGCAACGTGGCGTATCGCACCGGCCGCAAGCTGGAATGGGACCCGAAGAAGCTCCAGTGCAAAGGCTTCCCCGAGGCCGAAGCGTTCCTCCGCACCAAGCCGCGCAAAGGCTGGGAGTTCTAGGGGAGAATGCAGAAGTCAGAGTTCAGAATGCAGAATGGCCGAACACGGTAGTGTCGGCGTCCTCGCCGACATCGGAGGCGTTCCGGCGCCCCCCTACCCCCCAATACTGTCTGATGACAATAGATGGTGGACAGTTTCTGACAAGACATCCTTTACACTTCGCTCGGGAGGTGTGGGATGCCATTTCAGGAGCAATCGCTTATGCAGTCACGGAAACGATTGGCGAGCCTGGTGCTGGAGGGTGGCA